>JBGQAS010000290.1:0-3424 GCA_041494435.1 Anaerolineaceae bacterium
CTGAAAATCATTAAACTTAATATTCGCAAATTGGAAAATAAGGATTACGAAGACCCTGTAATCCTGGTTTTTCACTTATCGCCAGGTCTCCTATCAATGCTAAATACTAATTACTCAATCTCAGCAAATAAATCTCTTTCGACAGTTCGTCGAGCTGGTCTTGGGTAATCCCTCATGAAGGTTTCATTCGACTGGAAAGTGTGCCGGAACCAGCCCAGGAACCCGCGGGTCATCTCCATGCCACCCTGGCTGGCATGGCAGGCTGAGGCTTCATCCTTGATTTCCGCGACTTCGCGGTAATTGATTTTCGCGTTGACGGGATAACTCACCTTGGCAATACTTTCCATATCGATATCCCCATTTCTGCCCCACTTTGCCGGATCTTTGCCGACCAGCTTGGTCACAAAAACAGCAACTTTTAAGAATCCGTGGGGAAAAACGGAAAAGTACAATTTACTCGCCTGCCAGGGTGGGAACTTGTCCTTAAATTCTTTATCTGCAGCCATTTTGAACCCCAGTACCGCGGCTTTGTGGCTGGCAATATGATCAGGGTGATAATAACCGCCAATCGGGTCAAAAGTAATCACCACCTGGGGTTTGATTTCTCGAATGATATGAGCAACCTGGGCGGCCACTTTCTCAATCGGTTGGGCAGCCAGAGCTTTGGGGTTTTTATTGTCAGGCGTTCCTGCCATCCCCGAATCCCGATAATTCAAAAAATGCAGTTTGGTAATTCCCAGGAGTTTGGCGGCACATTTCAATTCGGATATTCGTCGGTCAGCGATGGATTTATATCCCTTGAGATAATTCGCATCCACTTCACCAACGTCACCATTTGTTGCGGTGATCAGGTGCACATTGACTCCCTGGCGGGCATATAAAGCCAGAGTGCCCCCCATTCCAAAAGTCTCATCATCCGGATGCGCAAGCACAGCCAAAAGTGTTTTCTTGTTTGCCATTTGAATCCTTTGTTTGAAAGGTAAAAATCTGAAGAATCAATAACGATTCATACTTTGATCGACTTCCATTCCCCAGGCATTGATGCCACCAGTAAGGTTATAGACATGCTTGAATCCTGTGCTTATTGCCTGTTCCACTGCTTGTGCTGAACGGTTGCCAACCCGGCAGTAGAAAACGAGTATTTCTTCCTTGTTCCAATCTTTCATTTTTGTAGCGAGTTGCTCCAGTGGAACAAATTCAGAACCAGGGATGGAGCAGACCTGAAGTTCAATCGGAGTCCGTACATCCACCAAATGGATTTTTTCACCTTTCTTCATCTTTTGATGCAAAATCTCCGGAGAAATTTCATGTTCCACTGCAACCAAATTGGGATGTCCATTGACCACTGGCACTCCACAGAACTGCTCGTAATCCATCAATTTGTGAATGGTGGGATGCTCCCCGCAAATCGGGCAATCCGGGTTTTTCGCCAGTTTTACGGTTTGGAATTCCATGGAAAGGGCATCCACCAGCATTAGCTTACCAACCAGCGAATCCCCGATCCCCAGAATGAGTTTCAAGACCTCGGTTGCCTGGATTAATCCAATGATCCCGGGCATGACCCCAAAGACACCTCCATCTGCACATCCAGGTACAGTCCCGGGTTTAGGAGGCTGGGGGAACATGCAGCGATAGCATCCCGACTTTTGAGCATCAAAAACGCTCGCCTGACCTTCAAATCGGAAAACCGAACCGTAAACATAAGGTCTGTGTGTTAGGACAGCCAGGTCATTCAAAAGATAACGAGTTGGAAAATTATCCGTGCCATCCACGAGAATATCGTAACCTTTGGCAATTTTCTCGGCAGTTTCCGAGCAAAAAACTTCGTTGAAACCTTCAACCTGGCAAAAAGGATTTAGTTCTTTCAACCGCTCTTGGGCGGATTTCACTTTTGGTTTGAGAAGAGTTTTTGTCGAATGCAGGATCTGCCTCTGAAGATTCGATTCTTCCACCAGGTCGTAATCCACGATCCCCAATTTGCCTATTCCGGCAGCGGCAAGGTATAGCAAAATCGGGGAACCTAAACCACCCGCTCCGACAACCAGGATGGAAGCCGCGTTCAATTTCTTTTGTCCTTCCAGTCCCACCTCGGGAATGACCAGATGCCTGGAATAACGAAGTATTTCTTCCTGAGATAAATCCGCCATCTTTCAAACCTCCAACCTCCATCATAATACCAGTTTTTCCAAATGTGATAACTGAGACATGCAGCTATCTTCATGCTACAATTTTGCTGGGTATGAAAAAGGGAAATATGAGGTCGTCCACATTGCTTGAAACAGTATCTCCATCGACCTTGAAACTGCTAGTTTGGCTTTCCGAGCAGGCAGCAAAACAAAAGGTTTGTATTTATGTTGTCGGTGGTTTTGTCAGGGATCTCATCCTCAAGCGCCCAACCAATGACTTCGATATCGTTATCGAAGGGGATGCCATAGAACTCGCCAAATCCCTCGCCCGAACAATAGGAGGGAGATTGGTGATCCATTCGGCATTTGGAACAGCCGTATGGAATATAAATTCGATCCATGAAAAATTGCAAACTGAATTGGGTCTAAATGAATTAAACGAAACAGTTGAATTCCCCAAACATGTTGATTTCATTACCGCCCGCGAAGAATCATACCTTCACCCTGCTGCCCTTCCGGTGGTAAAACCTGGGAGCATCGAATCTGACTTGCGCAGGAGAGATTTCACCATCAATACCCTTGCGATCAATTTATACCAACAACATTTCGGTGAATTGCTCGATCCATTTGGCGGGTTCACTGACATTCAAAACGGATCGGTCAGGGTACTGCATGACCAATCGTTCGTGGATGATCCCACACGCCAACTGCGGGCTGTGCGTTTTGAGCAACGATTTGGATTTCGAATCGAAGATCACACCCTCGAACTCATGCGTGATGCCAGGTCGTATTTGGGAATCATCACAGGTATCCGAGTACGACATGAAATCGACTTGATGCTCAAAGAAGAACATTTCGACAAAATGCTGGCTCGCGCGCAGAAATTGGATATCCTCTCTGCGATCCATTCATCCCTTCGATGGGATGCGAATCTTGCCAAAGCCTTTCAAAAACTTTCTACTCTGAATTGGGATTCCGAATGGGGGATACGACCATCATTTGGCAGATTGGGATTCAAAACCGGGTTGATATATGCCATGTGGTTGGCACTCTTACCCAGCCATGATCAAAAAGCTTTGGTTCATCGGTTGTCCATTCCACAAGCCATTGCAAATATTGCACGTAAAGCCTACGAACTCAATCAAATTCTACCGGGGTTAAGCGGAAAATCCAACAGCGAGATCGTCTTCGAATTGGATAAGTTTCCTGTCATCGTCAACTTGGCATGTTACTTAATGGCATATGATGATTGGACAGCAAACACCTCGAAAAAATATATATATAAATGGCGGAAAATC
>JBGQAS010000090.1:0-6877 GCA_041494435.1 Anaerolineaceae bacterium
AGGCAGAACTTGGTTTCAAAACCAAAGGAATTCAGGGCTGAAACACCCCAGGAATTTGCAAAAAGAATTAAATTGCCCACCCACGATTGGCTGCTTTTAAGCCGGGCGTTGACGCATCGTTCCTATCTCAACGAACATACTGACGCACTGGAAGACAACGAGAGGTTGGAATTCCTGGGCGATGCTGTGCTGGATTTTTTGGTGGGTGCCTGGTTGTACAACCAGTACCCGGAGATGCCAGAAGGGGACTTAACCCGGATGCGCGCTGCGCTCGTCCATACGGAGCAGTTGGCCGAATTCGCCCGCGAATTGCAGTTGGGGAATGCCCTCCGCCTTGGTAAAGGAGAGGACCAGGGCGGCGGCCGGGGCAGGGACGCTTTGCTTTGTGATGGATTTGAAGCTATCGTTGGGGCATTGTTCCTCAGCTCGGGAATCGAAGGAGTTCAGAAATTCATTTATCCGCTGTTGGAAGAAGCTTCCCGGGATATTTTGAAAAACCATAAGAATGAAGACTCGAAGAGTCTGCTCCAGGAATGGGCTCAGTTTAATGGATTCCAGGCACCAACCTACGTTACCCGGAGTTCAACAGGACCGGATCATTCCAAGCTGTTTCATGTGGATGTAATGATCAATAATGTTTATCGTGCTACAGGTAGCGGGTCGAGCAAGCAGGCGGCAGAAAAAGCTGCTGCCCGTGAAGCGTTGAAAATAATGAATATTGAATAAGAACAAAATAATTATTGAAGCATAGGGAAAATGACACCACGGCTTAAATCACTTGAACTTCATGGATATAAAACTTTCGCCAGCAAAATATTGTTTGATTTTCCGGGGAATGTAACTGCCATCGTTGGCCCAAACGGATCGGGGAAGTCCAATATCGCCGACGCGTTGCGTTGGGTGTTGGGTGAACAGGCATACAGCGTTTTGCGCGGACGCAAAACAGAAGACATGATTTTCACGGGTTCTGAGCTAAGACCTCGCGCCAGCATGGCTTCTGCGACGATCGTTTTCAACAACGATGACGGTTGGTTGCCCATTGATTTTTCGGAAGTTTCCATTACGCGCCGCGCCTACCGGGACGGGGATAACGAATATTTGATCAACGGTCAGCGCGTCCGGCTAAAGGAAATCAACGAGCTTCTATCCCAAACGGGTCTTTCCGAGCGCACCTATACAGTAATCGGCCAGGGATTGGTTGATGCAGCCCTTTCATTAAAACCTGAAGAACGCAGGCGATTCTTTGAAGAGGCAGCCGGGATTGGGTTGTATCGCTCTCGTAGGGATGAATCCATCAACCGTCTTGAAGCCACGAAAAGAAACCTGGAACGCGTCAATGACATTCTGGCTGAAATCAAACCTCGTTTATCCTCCTTGGAAAAACAGGCCCGCAGAGCCCAGGAATTTGATAGGGTTAAAGCTGATTTACGGCTTCTTCTTCGGGACTGGTATGGCTATCAATGGAATAAATCTCAGCAAGATTACAACAATGCCAGTCAGATCCTAAAAACCCAGGAAACGCTCCACCTGACGCATTCCAAAAAACAAGCCGAGATCGATCAGAAATATCAAAAAAACCGAAGTGATATTCTCATAGTACGTACGAATTTGGATCAATGGCATAAAGAAATGACAGCTGCCCTGGAGAAAAAGGAAGTGTCAACCAGGGAGCTGGCGGTATTGGATGAACGTATCCATGCGATTCGGGAAAAACGGAATACGCTTCAACTTGATTTGGTCAAGAATCAATCCCAGGAAAAATACCTCCTCGATACAAAAGAAGATTACTTGAAGAAAAAGGCTGACCTTTCTTCGCAGTTACAAGAAGCAACTGCTGGAGAATCGGAAGCCAAAGCCCTTTTTGACCGAAAAAATGAGGAACGAACTCAATCAGAGAGTACCCTCCAAAAGATCCGCGAAACCAAGCTGGAGTTGGAGACGAAGCTCATCCAAAGTCAAACAAATCTCGATCAGACTAAGCAAAAGCAGAAAAGCTTGCAAGAAAGTATTAAAACCCAGGAAAGTTCGTTAGAAAAGATCACCTCTGCTTCAGCTCTTGCCAATAAGGATTTGGATAAACTGAAGACTTCCATCCAGGACCAGTTGAAAAAGTTCCAGGAATTGGACATTCAGAAAATCCAAAATGAAAAGGAGATGGAATCCCTATCATCTGCATTGAAGCGGTTTCAGGAGAAACAATCCGAGTTTGGAGCACAAAAAGCAAAACTTGAAGCCCAACAGAAAGTCTTGGAATCAGCTGAAGCCCAATTGATCGGATCGTCCGATGGCGCCAAATTTGTGATGGATGCCATCCAAAAGGGAAAACTCTCTGCAGCAATTGAATTAATCCAAAAGCTCCTTATCGTGCCTCCTGAATATGAGAAAGCCATCGCCGCTGCACTTGGCGAGAGTGTGGATGCAGTTTTACTCAAGCATGCCGGAGATCAGGAGAAAGTTCTTGCTTATCTGCAGGATCAGGAATCCAGTCGCGTGACCATTTTTGTCCCAGGTGAGAAAAGTTCTCAGCCAAAGAAGACAGAATATTCATCCGAAGGTGTTATAGGACAAGCATCTGACTTGGTTACCACATCGGATGAAAATAAACGGTTTGTTGCTTCCTTGCTGGAAGACATCCTCGTAGTAGACAATCGTCACACAGGCAAGAAACTGCGTGCTACTCTCCCAGTTCAAACCATTATCGTCACTCTTATCGGTGAAGTGTTTCTTGGACGCGGATTGATCATTGCCGGCAAGGAAACCCGGGCTACGATGATTGGACGTCCACGCGAGAAGAAAGATACAGAAACGAAGTTGGCGGAAGTTACATTTAAGGTGGAAGAGAATCAAAAAGAACTTTCAGAAACCGAGAATCGGATCAAAAAAGTTGAGTCCTTTCATCAGGATCTAATTCAACAAATCGATAAGAATACAAAAGAAACGGAAGAACTGACTGCGCAGGTTCAAAAACTTGATCTCATTTTGAAGCAAAATGCTGTCGAAACAAAGTGGCACCAGGATCAAAAAACAGATCTTGAGAAACAGATTCTGCAAGCGAAGGAACAAATCAGCCAATTTGACAAAGAGATCGTTGATTTGCGATCCCGCCTGTCAAAGATCGATGAAGAAAAGGTTGCCCTTGAAACTGAAATCTCAAAGATGAACCTGGATGAATTCCAGCAGCAAATGATGGTTTGGAATTCACGCGTAGCCGTGTTAACAACCGCCCTGAAAGAAATCGAAACCCGCCTGGAGGAGAACCAGAATTTATACAAGGCAAACCAGGCTGGGATTGCTGAAATTCAAGCTAGCCTGGAACAGTTAAGCCTGACTACTCAACATGTCGAGAAGGATACCGCTCAATTTCAATCCGACGAAAATGCAATCAAACACGAATTGGAATCGCTTCAGAGGAAGATCAATCCTGCGGAGTTTGAATTAAGCGAACTTGAAAAGCTAAATAGATCCCTGCAACAAGAACAAGATACCGCTCGCAATGGAGCCGCCAATGCAGAGCGATACTACACTCAAGCTCAGATTGAAATGAACCGTCAAAAGGAGAAAATTGAAGCGTTGCGCGAGCGGATCGTAGAGGATTTCGGGCTGGTTGCCTTCGATTATTCTCCCAACATGATAGGTCCCAGTCCTTTGCCCTTTGAAGGGCTTGTCGAACAGTTGCCTAAACTGACACAAATTCCTCCAGAGCTTGAAGGCAACATCAATCAACAAAAAGCCCAACTTCGCCGCATGGGACCCATCAACCAGGAAGCCGAACGCGAATTCACCGAACTCCAGGAGAGGGACCATTTCCTCTCTGCACAAACAGACGATTTAAATAAAGCAGAGGCCAACCTACGACAGATCATCGCCGAGTTGGATGACCTGATGAAGACTGAGTTCAAAAAGACCTTTACAGCGGTCGAGCGGGAATTCCATCAGATCTTTACCCAGTTGTTTGCCGGTGGTTCAGCAAAATTGATGATGACGGAGGCTGAGAACATTAACGATACCGGTGTGGATATCCAGGCCAAGTTGCCGGGAAGACGGGAACAAGGCCTATCGCTGCTTTCTGGCGGTGAACGCAGCCTTATAGCCGCCGCCTTGATTTTTGCCTTGTTGCGTGTTTCTCCTACACCGTTTTGCGTCTTGGATGAAGTAGATGCCATGCTCGATGAAGCCAATGTGGGTCGGTTCTGTGAACTTTTGTACGAACTGAGCAAGAATACCCAGTTTCTCCTAATCACCCATAACCGCAATACGGTCCAGGTTGCCGATGTGATCTATGGAGTCACCATGGGGAAAGATTCCGCCAGTCAAGTAATCAGCCTCAAGATGGACGAACTCACCGAAGAAATGGCGAAATAAACAAAAAGAAAAGACAAAAAGAGTGCAACCGAAGGTTGCACTCTTTTTGAACATCGTCAGCTATTATTGAGCAGCTTGTGTGGGTAAAGTGGGGGCCGTGGGAACGTTCTTCTGCCAGATATTGAAGGTTTCGATCTTCGCAGCAGCTTTTACGGGAGTAAACCAGTTCGAGTAAGCAGTAGTTTGTAGTTGTGATATGACTGTCTGGCTGAAGGGTCGGTCCGATTCTTTGCCAAGCATTTGAAGTACATGCCATCCATTGTTATCTTGAACGACCTTGATATCCCCAACATTCATCGTGAAGGCAACATCATCGATTTGTGGAGATTGAATTCCCTTCGGGAACCAACCCAGGTCACCCCCGCTTGCTCGAGTGTTGGTATCCTGGGAAACTTCATTTGCCACAGAAATCCAGTTTTCGCCATTGGCAATTCGGGCAACCACGGTTTGCGCATCCAATTCGTTGGAGACCAGGATATGCCGAATCCAGGCTTGTTGGCCATGGACGGGCACATCCTTGGTGATTTCGGTAAATACTTTTTGATCGAGCAATTGAGTGGTCACGTAATCCCGCAAGTTGGCTTCCGTAATTCCATACGCTGAAAGAGTTCCAATGTAGGTTTTCAGGTCATTCTGGAATCCCTGGAGAGTGTAAGGGGTGGCCGTGGGCTGCGGTGTCGGGGTATTGGCGGGAGTGGATGTAGGTCCGCTGGTCGGAGTGTTTGCTAAAGTAGGAACCAATGTTGCTGTCGGAGATGGGATCTGCGAAGCTGTAGCTGTCGCAGTGAGATCAAGCGTGGGTGTTGGTGTGATCAACAGGTAGTTTTGTGTTGCATTGTTGGTAGGGTACACGTAAGAGGTGGGGGTATTGGCAGGAGTGGGAGTCCCATTCGTGTAAAAGCCATAGGATTCCTGGAGGGTCTTTGTCACCTCATCTGTTGTCACAGATAAACCCAGCTTCGCGGCTTCATTTTTCAAAATGACATTATTGATCATGGTCGTCAGGACATTTTGGCCAAAAGTGGCAGGGCTTGAAAATTCGTATTGAATTTGGCTCATCTGGTTCGTAATGGATGCGTCGGGGGTCAGGCCAAATTGTTGATACAGGCTGTAGTATTGGCTGAGTTGCTTATAGGTATTGATCTCCGAGACACGCATCAGGGTACCGTACGTCTTGAATTCTGATACGGTTATATTCTGCCCATCGACGATCGCCACGGGTTTTTTGGGGGAGAATACATACTGGTCCAGCAGGCCATAGGCAATCAAACCAAACACCACCACCACAAATCCAATCAGGGTGAAGATGAGGATTTGCTGCTGGCGATGTTCTTTTTCAGCACGGACCAGGTGTTTCCTTGTTAATACTTTCGGTTCATTTGATTTTGCCATCAAGTGCCTCGTTCATAAACGGAGTATGGGCGTTTATAACTTGCCAACGCCTGTTCGCAAAAATTACCGGTTTTCAGACCAGGGTGCACCGGTGAATGGCAGCAGAGCGATGTGGCGGGCGCGTTTGATTGCTTTTGCCAGTTCCCGTTGGTGACGGGAACATGTTCCAGTTTGGCGGCGCGGTCGAATGCGGGCTTCTTCGGTGACAAATCGGCGCATCAGATCGACATTCTTGAAGTCGATCACCAAATTCCTGTCAGCGCAAAATTGGCAGAATTTCGGTCGAGAAACATACCGTCTTCCACCATAAGAAGACTGTTCGCCTTCATTCATGACTTCATCTTCACTCATTTTTCATTTTCTCCATCTGGCGGAAAAGGACTTGCGACCTCTTCCGGATTATTTTCTTCCATGCCTTGGTTTGACGCTGTATCCCGGCGTTCTCCCAGGATCATCATTTCATTGGCAACGATTTCCACGCTGCAATGTTTCACACCTTCCGAATCGTCCCAGTGGCGGGTCTTCAGCCTGCCGTCGATGTATACCTGTTGTCCCTTGGTGAGGTGTTGTTTGCAGATCTCAGCCAGGTTACCCCAGGACACGACGTTGAACCATTCTGTTTCCGAGCGGTGTTCGCCGGCGGCGGTGTTCCAATTGCGGGTGGTGGCGACCGAGAACGTTGTTACCGGTCTGCCCGACGGGGTGTATCTCATTTCAGGATCGCGCCCCAGGTAGCCAATGATCATTACTTTATTCAAACCGCGACTCATATCGAACTCCTGAAATTGCCCTTTCAATCAAGAACTATTTCGAGGTCAGCAGGAAACGCATCACTGATTCCTGGAAACCCAGATTGCGTTCGAGCTCTTTGGAAAACGTGGGAGGCATGTTGATCTTGAGCAGAACGTAGTTGCCTTCGCGTTCTTTCTTGATCTCGTAAGCCATCTGGCGCTTACCCCAGATCTCGGGTTCAGCGGTCGTTCCGCCTGCCTCTTTGATCCAGCCCTTGATCTTTTCGATCAACGCATTGAACTGGGTCTCATCCTGGTCAGGATGGACGATCACGATCAATTCATAATCACGCATATTGGAATCCTCCTTTCCATGGGATTGCCCTCAGACA
>JBGQAS010000422.1:0-2298 GCA_041494435.1 Anaerolineaceae bacterium
ATGAGATAAGACGGAATGAGGGTGACCTGGGTGGAGATCATTGTTGTGCTCATGAAAACCAGGAACATGGCGTTCTTGCCTTTAAACTTCATACGGGCAAAGGCAAATGCAGCGAGAACACAGGAGGTTAGCTGACCCAGGGTCACGCAAAAGGCGACGATGGCGCTATTAAGGAAATAACGCGCGAAAGGTGCTTCCTTCCATACTTCCAGGTAGTTTTGCCATTGGAGTTGTTTCGGAATCCAGGTAGGAGGATAAGCAAAGACTTCCGTCTGGCCTTTAAGAGAAGTGGTGATCATCCAGATGAAAGGAAGGACGACAGCAAAAGCCAGCACAATAACCACCACGTACCAAAGAACATTGGAAGCGACCTTCTCCGCCCGATGATAATTGCTCTTGAAATCCCTTCTTCCTTCAGCTGCTTGAATGGTGCTAGTCATAATGCACCGTCCGATCCACAAAGCGGAACTGCAACCAGGTGAGAAGCAAGATCATCAGGAACAGCAAAACAGCCACGGCGGATGCTTTACCCAGTTGGAAGAATTGGAAGGCATTCTGGTAAAGGTAATAAGACAAAGTGGTGGTTGCTCCTAGAGGACCTCCCTGGGTCATCACATCTATTTCCGTGAAAGCCTTCAGGGAATTGATTATCCCGACCGTCAGAACATAAAAGAGAGTGGGTCCGAGAAGCGGCCAGGTGATATGCCGGAACAACGCCGGTTTATTGGCACCGTCGATCTGGGCAGCTTCATAATAGGTCCGGGGGATGGCTTGGATGCCTGCCAGGAAAATAATGATGTTGTAACCCATACCTTGCCAGATCCCCATGAAGATTAGGCATGGCATTGCAAGAACTGGGTCACGCAGCCAGCGTTGAATGGGCAGACCCAATGCGATAAGGAAAGAATTGAATAGACCATATTCTGCCGGATGAAACAACCACAGCCAGACTACGGAAACTGCTGTGACAGAAGCAATGGTCGGCAGAAAAAATGCCGTGCGGAAAATTCCCACCCCGCGAATCTTCCTGTTCAACAGGAGGGCGATCATCAAGGAAACGAACAAGTTGATGGGCACCCCCACAGCGAAGTAGAACGTGTTCAATACCGATTTCCAGAATATGGGTGATTCAATAGCATCTGTGAAGATTAATTGATAGTTACCAAACGAGGTAAAGACTGCTTTCGCTGGCATATTCCATTTGAAAAAGCTCACGACGACCGAGAAGATGGCAGGGAAAAATGTGAAAACTGCAAATATCAAAATACTGGGCAGCAAAAAGAGATAAGCTGAAAATGTCTCCTCTCCCCATCGTTTCCACCAAAGCTTTTTATCAACAGCGTTTGAACTAACTGACACCTTTGAACGAAGTTTCAAATCGGCAGCTGTCATGCAATCTCCCTGGCAATCGTCTTGATACTTATTGTTAAAGCCTTTCTGATTTCATCAGGCTGCCAACCTTTCAAGTTGCCACCTTTCAATTCCAGCGTTACGATCCCCTTCATTCCCACTTGATGAAGGGCGCCTAACCAATCAGCGTGGGGTACTTTTCCATAAACCAGGGGAAAATGATCGTTCTCGTGGGCATCCACATCATGGACGTGTACATGGATGATCCTTTCCAACCACTCGGTCGTAGGTGCGTCCTTCCGGTGGGCCAGATAATCATGCCCCATATCCCAACAAATTCCCAATCGGGGTGAGTCGAAATCCGACACCAGTTCAAGCACCTCTTCTCGCGTTACACCGATCTTGATTACGTCGGCTTCGGTTGGGTTATTGTTCTCGAGAGCAAATCTCAAATCAGGATATGAATCCAGAAGCCATTGGCAAAAAGCGCGAGTGTCTGAGTAAAGCTGTGAATGTCCTTCTTTTTCTCCCCTAGCACCATGGAACACCACAGTCTTTTGATCGCCAGATCTTTTCGCCCAGCTCTGGGCTATATCGAGCAATGGTTGATAGTCGCGAATAATTTTTGCTCTTTTTTTTCCTGAAAAACCTGCAATTCTATGGGGCAATCGGTAGGGGGCATGAAAGCACAGATCCATCCCCAAACCAAAACTTTGTTCGATTAGCTTTTTGGTTTCATCCCACATTTCCAAGCGACTATCCAGCTCAAACTCAAGAGTAGACAGCCCTGCATCGCGCAGCGGAGCGAGGAAAGCTTCCAAGCCCTCCTGCCCCACCCAGCGGGGATGCATGCTGAAACCAATCTTGATATCTGCCATACTGTTACCGGTTTGCCTCAACTAATTTCTCCAAAAGCTTCGCTTCAGCTTTCAGGTCAATCTTGCTTAC
>JBGQAS010000045.1:0-9042 GCA_041494435.1 Anaerolineaceae bacterium
GGGCAGGAACCGGGCTTCCACTTTCCCTTGATGGACGGCAGCATCGCGGTAACGCCCGGCTTTTTTACCGAACAGCTTCACCTCAAATTTTTCCTGGGATGCTCCTTTTACCGTTTCGATTCCATCCAGGGCTTCCGCCAACCGGGTGTTCAGATCGCCAAAGGATTCACGGACCTCATCCGCCACGGGTTTAAGTGTGTGCAGGTATTCCCACAACGCCAGCACGTAAAGAATGATAAAAATAACCGGGGTAAGCAGCAGGCTGGGATTGATGGTCGGAGTGATGATCAAAGGCATGATCAGGAAGTTGATCGAACCGATCACCTGGCTCATACCCGGGCTGAAAAAAAAGTTCACCTGGCGCACATCATTCGTGGCACGAGCCATGGTATCGCCCACCGGCTGCAAGTTGTGAAAGGTCATGCTCTTGCCCAGCAGGCTGACATACAATTCTTCCCGAACCGCCTTCTCGGTGCGTTGGGCGGTCAGTTCGAACCCTCCATTGCGGACAAACTGCAAAAGTCCACGTCCGATGGAACAACCTGCGATGATGATGGCAATTCCTACCAGGGAATTCAAATTGACCGTGGTGGCGGTTATGACATTGTAGGCGTTGCCGATGTTCACCTGGACAATGGAAAGCAGGAAGGCATTGAAAAATGCAGAAACAAATGCAGCCAGGGGAAGGTACCAGTTGTGCAAGGCGTGTGAAATGATCCAGCGCATGGGTCCGCGCCGGTTGGTTTTATAAAGGTGGGAGAGGGCAAATTCAGTAATGGACATTAGTTTTAAAAAAAGTTCGGGTGAACAATCCGATGAAGCCCAGTCAACAAAACCGCGATCGGTTTTGTATTAAACGAAATTTCATTTTATCACAGGAAGTTTTTGCTTCCCCCTGCAAAGGAGTCCCAATCCTCGAGCAACAACTCAGCCAACGGTTTATTTCTTTAAGCTATTGCTTCGAATGAACTGTTTGAGTTCCGGAGAGAGGTCGCAATACTCTGAATTTTTTTCACCGGTATCTGCATTTTCCACGATCAATACCGAGGCGTCCCGGTCCAGTTCGATCGTATGCCAGGTATGAGGTTTGACGTTGTAGATGACACCCTGTTCCATGACCTGGGGAAAAAGTTTCTTAACCTCCGGTTCCCCCTCCCCCACAAACAAGACTCCCTCCCCTCGCGTCAGGACAAACACCTCGTCTGTTTCAGGATGACGTTCGACTCTACCTATATTCTCAGGTTCGAGTTCATCTATAAAATTTAAAATTGCCACTCTCCAGGATTTGTAAACCACAAGAGGTTTAAATCCATCTCCCTTATATGAATACACTTCCAAGAGTTCCTTCTTGATCATGCTATCTCCCGTCCAAGCCAAACCTCAAGAATGTGTTTTTCCCCTCCCGTGCTGGGGATCAAGTTACTCGAAACCTCACGCCCATCCAGCAAAATACGATTAATACCGCTGCAAACATGCTGTGGATTATGTACGCTGATCTGATAGGTGCATTTCCTGAACTTTCGTTGGATCGAAAATCCATCCCAGGTTGAGGGTATGCAGGGGTCTATTCGTAATCCATCGGGCTCGGGTTTCAGTCCCAGGATATATTGTGTGCCCGAGAAATAACTCCATGCTGCCGCCCCCGTCAGCCACGAAGTTCGGGTATTGCCTGCACGGGGAGAAAAAGTGGAATAGGTAGTTTGTGCGTGAACGTATGGTTCACTTTGGCGGATCTCGGCACGGTCGTTATATGCTGCTGGCAAGGTAGCGCGATAATACTCATACGCCCGATCACCATGACCCATCAGGCACTCTGCCATCACTCCCCACCCCTCCGTATGGTTGAAGATCCCTGCATTCTCTTTGATCCCCGGGTTGAAAACCACTGCCCGCATCACGTCAATCGGCGTCTTAACAAAGGGGGGTGCACATAACATCAAGCCATAAGGTGTGGCTAAACGTTCATGAACCGCATCCATACATTTGACCGTTTGCTCGGGTGAAGCGGCTCCACTTATAACAGACCAAGCTTGAGTATTCAAGTAGATCTGTCCTTCAGGTCTTTCCTGCGCGCCATAGACCGTCCCATCCTCACCGATCGCCCAAATGAACCAGTCACCATCCCACGCGCACGCCTGGATACGAGCATCCAGTTTTTTACGTTCGGCAAGCGCCCATCGGGCATCTTTCGTAAAGCCGAGTTTATCGGCAATTTCTGAAAAGACAGTCAACCCCAGCCTCACTTGGAAAGCAACGAACAGGCTTTCCCCGTGATAGCCAAGTTTTAAACAATCGTTCCAATCTGCGGCAAGCCCGCAGGGCAGACCATGTTTCCCAGTGCGTTCGAGGTTAAATTCCAGGGCACGTTTTAAGTGACCGAAAACGGTCGCCTTGCCTTTGTCGGCAAATGGCAGAACTTTTTTGTAGAAGTCCCCATCCCCGGTCTCATTGACATAGGCTGGTATGGCATTGAAAAACCAAAGACAATCGTCTGAACGATATTCTTCCGTTGAAGGTGCATTTTCATGACCTGGTTTATGTCCGAAAGGTTGAACGATCGGCATGGCACCCCCTGTGGAGACCTGCCCGGTAAGCAACAGTTCTAATCTCTGGCGAGCTTGCTCGGGAATGGCAGAAACGATACCCAGAATGTCCTGAACGGAATCACGAAAACCCAACCCGTCTCGCTCGCCGTTATAAACCAGGCTGGCAGACCGTGACCAGGAAAATGTGATCAGACTGTTGTACTGACCCCAAACGTTGATCATATGGTTGAAATCCTCGTCAGGGGTTTGCACTACCAGGTTTCCCAACTTACTGTGCCAATACTGTATTAATTTTTCCAGTTCGAGACTCGCCCGCTCCAACGATCCAAATTCATTGATAGTCTTTTTCCCTGTCGTGCGTGCATCACCGATCCCCAACATCACCATGATTTCCCTGGTCTCACTCGGCTGAAGTTCGATCTCGGTTTGCAGGCTGCCGCAGGCGTTGTCACCATAAACAAGGCTGCCCGTACACTGGCCTTGTTCAACTGCAAGGGGATTATGGTAACTACGATAGGGACCTAGAAATGCTTCGCGGCTGGTATCAAACCCACTGATAGGTGCGCCGACCATGCCCATCCAACAATGACGGGCAATATCATGGACGAAGAATCCCTCTTTCTCGGGTGTCAGGTTATCCTGGATAGCAAGCCGGAGGATTTGGTTATCAAGCAACTCCCCTCGAATGATAAAAAGGGAATACTGCAGATTAACCTGGTCCTGAAACGTATCCCATTGGTTGGTGAACTCACAGAAAGAAAAAATCGATAACCGACGCTGTCGGTCACCGGTATTCGTGATCTTTAATCGCCAGTATTCAAAATTCTGGTTGAGGGGAACGAAGTAGGTGGTCTCGGTATGGATACCCTCATAGCGGGATTCTATGATCGTGTATGCTGTGCCATGCCGGCAAGTGGATTGGTACTGATTAAGTGGTTTTCCTACCGGTTGCCAGGACGCGGACCAGGTATCACCTTTGTCTTTATCACGGAGGTAAAAATACCTCCCGGGTTGATCCATGGGCACACTGTTAAATCGCAACCGCAGAAACCGTCCCCTTTTCCCCGACTGGTAAAACCCATATCCCCCGGCGTTATTGGTGATGATCGCGCCGTACTCCACAGAACCCAGGTAATTGCTCCAGGAAAGTGGAGTATCGGGACGATGAATCACATACTCTTTTGCCTCATCATCAAAAGTGCCATACTGCATCAAAACACCCTGGTGTTTACATGAACTTCTTTTGTACCCGGAGGAGGCAGAGGGATCGTCATTCCCTCAATCGGTTTACCATCCACCTCATGCCGGACATTATTGCCAATACCTCGGCGCTCGACATGGATCAAGTAGCGAACACCCCGGTATAAACGCTTAGCGTCAAACCCCTTCCAGCTCGCAGGTATGACCGGATGAATTTCCAATCCCTCATAGGTGGGACAAATGCCCAAGATGGCTTGGGTAATGGCCACATAATTCCAGGACGCCGTGCCAGTCAACCAGGAATTCTTTGCCTCGCCTTCGGCTCCCGAGTCTCTTCCTGCGATCATCTGGGAATATACATAGGGTTCGCAGCGGTGGATCTCACTGATCTCTTCCCGGGCGGAGGGATTGATGCGCAGGTAATAATCATGGGCTCGGTCGCCATGTCCAAGCTTGGTCTCGGCGATCATGATCCAGGGATTGGTGTGGCAAAAAACACTTCCATTTTCCTTGTATCCCGGCGGGTAAGAAGTGATCTCCCCCAGGTTCAGGTAATAATGGGTGAATGCGGGTTGCACCAGGACAATTCCTTGAGAAGTCGCCAATCGCGATGAAACAGAATCGAGAGCCTTTTCGGCTTCCCCGGTCTGTACCCCTATTCCCGCCATCACGCACATTCCCTGTGGTTCTATGAAGATCTGCCCCTCGTCATTTAAATGAGAGCCAACGGGGTCGCCAAAAAAGTCATAAGCGCGTTGAAACCATTCGCCATCCCAGCCGGCTTCCAACACAGTTGTTTTCATCTTTTCAGCTGCCGAGCGGTATAAAAGCGCATCTTTTTTCAAACCAAGAAAATCAGCCAGCTCTGCCATGTTAGTGGCAGCCAATACGAACAACCCTCCAATAAATACTGATTCTGCTGATTTCCCATCTTTGGATGTGGTAGTCTGGAATGATTGCCCAGGTTGATCCGAAAAACAATTTAGATTGAGGCAATCATTCCAATCCGCTCTGCCGATAAGAGGCAACCCATGAGGACCCAGGCGTTTGAGGGTGTAACGGATGGAACGCTTTATGTGATTGTTAAGGGGTTGCTCGCTTCCGGGCTGGTTGTCGTAAGGTACGCGGGCTTTCAAAATGGAAGTATCGCCAGTCTCCTTGATGTAAGCACAGACAGCCACAGTCAACCAGAGAGGGTCATCATTGAAATTTGATCCGATGTCATTGTTTCCCCGCTTGGTGAGGGGTTGGTATTGGTGATAAGCACCTCCGTCAGGCAACTGGGTAGCTGCCAGGTCCAAAATACGTTGCTTGGCTCTTTCAGGAATCAGGTGAACAAATCCCAGCAGGTCCTGATTCGAGTCCCGAAAACCCATCCCCCTGCCCACGCCTGATTCGAAATAGGAAGCAGACCGGGACATGTTAAAAGTAACCATGCACTGGTAAGCATTCCAAGTATTTACCATTCGATTGGTGTGCTCATCTGGGGTGTTCACCTGGAATCTTTCCAGTACTTCACTCCAATAACCCTGCAATCGTTCGAAAGCCTTTTGAACTTCTGATGCCTGTGTGTATTTTTGAATGACGGGTTTGACGTGGCGCTTGTCTATGATCTGGGAACCGGGTGGATCAAACTTGAATTCAGCCGGGTTCTCTGCATAGCCAAGCAGAAAAATCACTTTCTTCTGTTCACCTGGCTGCAACGAGATGCTCACATGGTGAGAACCCATTGGCTGCCATCCTCCCGCCAGCTTGTTGGATGACTGATCCGTTTCAACTGCTTGAGGTGAATCCCAGCCCCGGTAAGCTCCAAGGAAATCTTCACGGCGGGTATTAAACCCTGTCAAAGGTTCGGAGCAGGCAAAATAAGCAAAATGATTCCGGCGCTCGCGGTACTCGCTCTTGTGGTAAATGACCCCATCTTCAACTTCCACCTCACCGATAGAATAGTTTCTCTGGAAGTTGGTGGCATCGTCCTGGGCATCCCACAAGCAGAATTCAATCGCCGAAAACAATGACAGGTTCACCGGGAGTTCTCTCTCGTTCCTCAGAGTTAGTTCCCAGATTTCCAGATTTTCTCCCAGGGGGACAAAATATCTTATCTCACATGCAATTTTTTGGTACGTGGATCGGATGATGCTATACCCCATCCCATGACGGCATTCATAGTGATCCAAGGGAGAACGTGTTGGCATCCAGGTGGGGGACCAATAGGAAGATTTTGAATCCTTTGCTTCATTATCACGAAGGTAAATGTATCGTCCGCCCATGTCCAAAGGGGTATTGTTGTAGCGGTAACGCGTCAGACGGCGTAATCGGGCATCTTGATAGAATGAGTATCCACCAGCAGTGTTTGAGATTATCCCGTAATAATTTTCGCAGCCAAGATAATTGATCCAGGGCAAGGGTGTATCAGGCCGGGTGATAACATACTCACGCCGATCATCATCGAAATGTCCAAATTTCATCGTCGTCCTCGAAAAAAACTTCAGATATTTGAATTTATTCAGAGAGGGAAGCTCTCAGACCTTAGAGTGAATTCTCCCTGATGAATTCCATAAGCTCGTCAAATCTTGCGTATGCTAGGCAAGTAACGGTATCAGCACCACCGTAGTAAATAGCTATTCGGTTCGTGGGTGGATCTACCAATGCAGTACAGGGAAAGGTCACATTCGGTACGTCTCCGGCACATTCATAGATTTCCCTTGGATTAATCAGGTAAGGCCGGGTTCGGTAGATCACTTTCCAGGGTTGTTCCAGATCCATCAGGGCCGCCCCAAAAGAATATACGAACCCGTTGCAGGAGGTCAGCACGCCATGGTAGAACATTAACCATCCAGCGGATGTTTCGATAGGAGTTGGCCCTGCTCCCACTTTGGTGGATTGCCATCCACCAATCGGCGCCATCACATGGCGATGATGTCCCCAATGAACAAGGTCTGGGCTCTCACTGTAAAAGATATCTCCGAAACGGGTATGCCCCGTATCGCTCGGTCGGCTATACATGGCATACTTGTCGCCAATTTTTCGCGGAAAGAGTACTCCATTGCGGTTATAGGGCAGGAAGGAATTTTCCATCTGGTAAAACGTTTTGAAATCGTGGGTGTACCCCATTCCTATCGTAGGACCGTGATAGCCGTTGCACCAGGTTACATAATATCGATCTTCAAGCCAGCAAACCCTCGGGTCATAGCCGTATTCAAATGTCCCAATCTCTTTATCTTCACATTGAAATTGGATCCTTTGCGGTTGAATTTCCCAATGGACGCCGTCTTTGCTCCTACCGGCATGGATCTGCATATCCCGGGCTGTATTATCACAGCGGAAGACACCCGCAAATTCACCTTTAAATGGAACCACGGCACTATTAAATATGCTGTTCGTATTGGGAACCGCATCCCGGGTGATGATTGGGTTTTTTTCGGAACGCCAAACAATATCCGTTTGCTTTTTCGGTCGATCCTCCCAAGGAATGTTAGGCAGCGCTGGACCGATGAGTTTAATTTGGGTCATGATCTCCTTGAAAACAAATCTTCATTTGTCGTAGTTAACAAAATGGCTCCCCACCGGTTCATAAAGCAAGAGCGTAAGGAATGCACTACACAGTCGAGAGATCCCAGACTTCATGGATCTTTGGTACATCATTGATCAAACGTTGAGTGTAGACTTGTTTGGGATGCAGGATCACATCATCGGCAGATCCGCTCTCAACTAATTTTCCATGCTCCATGATATATACGCTGTCAGACACATAATAGGCCAGGCCAATATCATGAGTGATGAAAACAATCGTCATTCCGATTTCAGTTCGCAACCGCATTAACATATCCAAGATCGTTGCGCGGGAACAGGCATCGATCATGGAGGTTGGCTCATCAGCGATCAGGATTTTCGGCTTGAGCAGGAAGATGCGGGCAATCATCAAGCGCTGCATCTGGCCACCAGAAAGCTCAAAAGGATACTTGTTGGTCAGTTCGTCGAACTTTAAATTCACAAAGCTGCAAGCCTCGGTCATCATCTCCACTTTTTTTGCATACGGAAGTTTTCGACCGCCCCGCATTTGAATACAATCTAAAAACAAGGAATCGATCTTGTTAAAAATATTGTAGGAAGAAAACGGATCCTGGAAGATCGCCTGGATATTCTTCCAATATTCCTGTTTTTTCCTTTGAGTACGGATATCGCGCTTCTTCCCCTGGAAATAAACCTCCCCTTCGGTAGGGTTGATCAACCCCAAAAGCAACTTCGCTAAAGTGGTCTTTCCGCTGCCCGATTCGCCCACGATGGAGACGATTTCCCCTTCGTAGAAATTGAAATCCACGTGATCGACAGCGCAACATTTTTGACGGCCCAACCCAAAAAATTTGGTAAGCCCTGAGCCGCTCAGGCATATCTTTCTTCTATCAGCCATTTTTATAAGCCTTTCGCAGTTGTTTTTCAGTGAAGATGCAGCGGTAAGCGCGACCTTCTTCAACCTCTTGCATATCGATGGGGTGTGTTTTGCATTCTGGGACAACGTATTTACAGCGTTCCGCAAAACGGCAACCCTCTGGCGGATGTTTCAGATTGGGCGGTACCCCGGGAATAGCAGCCAGTTTGACACCCCGCAGACCTTTTTCGGGCACAATAATGGAACCCATGAGACCCTTGGCATAGGGATGAAGTGGGTCGAACACGGTTTGCTTTGCCGTACCTTTCTCCACAATCTGCCCGGCATACATTACCATAATGTCGTCTGTCACGTTGTACAACAGCGGGAGCTCGTGCGTGATGAAGATCATCGCTTTGACGATGCCCTTTTCCATCAAATCTCTTAGCATTTTGATGACCATCTTCTGTGAAGTTACATCGAGAGCAGAGGAAGGTTCATCTGCGATCAAAACCTTTGGACGCAGGATTACGGAAGTGGCGATCACTGTACGCTGTTTCATACCACCTGAAAGTTCAACGGCATATTTTTGCAATACTTCCGCAGGAAGCCCAACGGTCTCAAAGCGTTCCCGGGCAAGTTCGCGGATCTCTTTCTTGGAAACGCTTGGATCATGTGCTTGAATAACATCCTCGACTAAACTGATAACCTTCTGGGTGGGATTAAGTGCATTCATTGCACATTGAGGGATATAAGAAATCTCCGTGCCCAGTACCGATTTGCGCACATCGTCGGGGTCTATCCCGGAAATATTCCGCCCATCGATGATGATTTCCCCGCTGGTGTAATGCAGCGGGGCGAAGTAATATCCCATCAGACTGAGCGCGAGGGTTGACTTTCCACAACCGGACTCGCCCGAAATTCCCA
>JBGQAS010000047.1:0-8906 GCA_041494435.1 Anaerolineaceae bacterium
GGATCATACATACCGGCAGGATAATGCTGCCACTGGCCCAAAGCCTGCCTTGCATGCGACGCCGCCCCAAAGCAGCGACCAACAGGGCTCCAAAAAGGGAACCAACTCCACGCATGGTCAGCATCCAGCCGTTGATCCGTTCATCCCCCAGCAAGACCCCTTTTGCCCAGGCAGGCGATTGGGAAATGAAACCGAATCCGAAAAAGCTAACCACACCCACGAAAATGATCAGCCACAAGATATCGGGCTTTGACTTGATAAAGTTGATCCCATCACCAATTTCCTTGAACATATTTACTTTGCTTGGTTTCCTTACGATTGGTTTGATCTTCATCAACAGCAAAGCAACAATAACCGCGATGAAGGAAATCCCGTTGACGGTGAAGCACCAGCCAGGCCCGAACAGGAAATACACCATGCCCGAAACTGCCGGGCCAAATACGACCGCCATGTTGAACATGGTGGCATTGAGTGCAATGGCGTTAGTCAGGTCACGCTTATCTTCGACGAGGTCCATGGGGAACGACTGCCGGGCGGGGGCATCGAACGCATTCGCGATCCCCAGCAAGGCAGCCAGGACGATGATGTGCCAGATCTGTACGGTGTGGGTGAAAACCAGGATCGCCAGGATGAAGGCCAGTAACAGCATGACAGTCTGGGTGATAAGCATCAAAGTTCGACGCGAGATGCGGTCTGCAATCACCCCTCCAAACGCTGCAAACAAGATGGAGGGGACTCCGGAGATAAAGGTAACCAGTCCCAACAGGACAGTTGAATTGCTCAGATCGTAAATGAGATACTGCTGGGCGGTGGTCTGCATCCAGGTGCCCACCAGCGAAACCAGCTGTCCATAGAACCACAGCCGGTAATTCCGGTATTGGAGGGCAGAAAAAGTTTCTTTGATTGTGATCTTGGATTTTACCGAAGGATTGAGTGTATTCAAATCCAAATCCCTGACTGAGAGAGTAGCTTAGATAATACCACAGTCTACTTTTTCTCTTCCGGTATAACCTATGGGGAAGACGGTCTGATTACAAAAACGTTATTTTTATGTGCGGTTTCGCCTACTTTGCTTGACGAATAGGGATGGCTATGCTAAATTTATCAATCAGCACTTAACTGGGCAAAAGAAATGAATTCCAAGGAGGGAAGCGTTGGCTTCCAATCGTAAAGAAAAAATCATTTCTCGCCTCAAGAACCTCCGAGCATCCATAAGCGAGATCCAGGCGGTGGCTGTTGTAAGCGTGGACGGGCTAGCCATTGCTTCCA
The DNA here is from genome assembly GCA_041494435.1 of Anaerolineaceae bacterium. GTDB lineage: Bacteria > Chloroflexota > Anaerolineae > Anaerolineales > Anaerolineaceae > JBGQAS01. Next base: position 1,270 of record JBGQAS010000047.1, read on the forward strand.
TCCTCCCCGAGGGTGTGGAGGAAGACCGGGTGGCAGCCATGTCAGCTGCCATGCTTTCCCTGGGTGACCGAATTTCCAGCGAATTGGGCAGGGGATTCCTGGAGCAAGTGCATATCAAGGGCGAACAGGGGTACGTGGTCTTGATGGCGGTTGGCGATGATGCCGTTCTGACCGTGATGGCAAGCGAACAGGCAAAACTGGGATTGATCTTCCTGGAAATGCGTCGTGCATCAGAGGATCTAAAAAAGGTTCTTGCCGAAAAATAGCCCGATGAAACTTTCGGGGGAGCCTATTTTTCCACACAGTTGAATTACAAAATCCGACATGTCCTTTTGGATCGTAATCCCCACGTATAACGAAAAAGAAAATTTAGCCCGCCTGGTACAGGAATTATGGAAGTTGAAAATCCCGGGACTCCATATGTTGGTTGTGGATGACAACAGCCCTGATGGAACCGGGCAACTGGCTGACCGTCTGGGACGGGAAAACCGGGGTAAATTGACCTGCCTGCATCGGTCCGCTAAATTGGGTTTGGGGACTGCCTACCTGGAAGGTTTTGATGTTGCCCTCAAAAATGGGGCTGATTTGATAGGGCAGATGGATGCAGATTTTTCCCATCCTGTGGAAAAAATCCCTGAATTGCTGCGAGCCTTGGAAAAGGTGGACGTGGTGATCGGATCACGCTATGTTCCAGGGGGGAGCCTGGATATCCATTGGGCGTTCTGGCGCAAACAGCTTTCCTCCTTTGGGAATGCCTATGCCCGGACAATCCTGGGTCTGCCCATTCGGGATGTCACGGGAGGTTTCAAGATTTGGAAAAGGTCCACGCTCGATCAGATGCCCCTCGAACGGGTCAGGTCCAATGGCTACGTTTTCCAAGTGGAAATGAATTACCTCGCCTGCCGTCTTGGATTCAAGTTTGCCGAGGTCCCGATTTATTTTGCGGAGCGCACCTGGGGTGAATCCAAAATGTCGTTTCATATCCAGACGGAAGCGGCGGTTGAGGTCTGGGAATTATTGGCACGCTACCGCGATATCCAATCCATCCACCCTTCAAATTAATCCCAATTTTCAGATTATTTAAGTTGAAACTTTTCGGTGAGGGCTTTCCATTCCGACAGGGATAACGTTTCCGCCCTGCGCATGGGATCAATCCCGCTTGCATTCAGCAATTTCCCGGCATCAGCGGTGCTTAACCTCAGTCCGCCGGAGAGGGAATTTCGCAAGGTTTTCCGCTTCTGGCTGAACCCGGCTTTGGCAATGCGGAACAAAGTCTCCAGCTGTTCTTCAGGGAGAAAGGGTTGCTCGAACATCTGGATCGATACGATGCTCGAATCCACATCCGGCGGGGGATAAAAAGAAGTAGAAGAAATATTCCCAACAATCCTTGGCGCACCATATACCTGGATGCTGAGTGCCAGCAAATTCATATCATCCGGCACAGCGCACATCCTTTTGGCGACATCGCTTTGCACCGTGACGACCATCAGGCTCGGTCGAGGATCAGACTCCAATAGATGGCGCATGAGGGCAGAGGTGATGTAATAGGGGATGTTGGCCACTACCTTGTATCCAGCGATCAAGCCCAATCCGCCTGGCTTCAGTCTCATGATATCGCCGTGGACGATCTCCACGTTTTCAAAACCCCCCAGAATTTCTTCGAGGGGCAGGAGCATGCGGTTGTCCAGCTCGACTGCCACTACTCTACCTGCCTGGGTCCCCAGCAAGCGGGTGAGATTTCCCACTCCCGCTCCAATTTCAAGGACAACATCATTCCTGGAAAGATTTGCCGTTTGGACGATTTGTTTCAGGGCTGAATGGGAGATCAGGAAGTTTTGACCGAGACTTTTCTTAGGGGTGATCCCATGCCGTTTCAGCAACGAGGGGATGTCAATACCGGATTGGCTCATGGCAGGGTGATGGGTGGGGTACCCGCATACATCGGCCAAAGGAAATAAATAGTCACATCCGAATCCCAAGGGATATAGCTTTCGTCATCGTATCCCAGGTCGATCCAATAGCGCCAGATATGAGCACCGCCGCCAACATCTTCGATACTGGCCACTCCATAACCGGGAATATAGACTGTATCAAATTGTAAAAGTTTGAACCATGCCAACGAAACCGCGATCTCACCTACCCTTACCTGCGTACGGGAGGATGTCCCATGCATGCATTGCCCTTCGATGCCGGTATCTGAACGACAGGGGGAATAGGAGGTAGCGTGCACGGTGATGCTGCGATAATACTGGATGTTTCCACTCGGCGTTTCAAGAGTTTTTAAAACGACTTTTCCACCCCGCGCCACCTGGGCATTCACCGGCTGGCTTATGACTACGGAGGGTTCTGTGATCCGCGATGTTTCTTTTCCGTCTTCACTGAAAATATGCTGCCTCGATACAGATAGTCCATTTTGTCCCGCCACCAGTACCTTGGTTGTGTCCAGCTCGACGGTGTAATCCACCGCGTAAATAACTCCAAAGGGTTTGGCTATTTGGTTCACTTTCACACTGTCTGTTACGGCCACCACATGGATGTTGCCATCAGCCGGCACGGGTTGGTCTTCGGCAGGGACGGTGTAATCCAAATCCTGCAGTGCAATCCCAGCTTCCATCAGGGCCTGGCCAACGGTTGGAGCGCTCGACCGGGCGAACAAGGTCCGGCCTTTATAGGTAATGGCAAGGGCAGGAGCCGGGTTGTAGGTAATTTTGCTGGGACCCACCAGGGAGGAGTTCAGAGGGATTGAAAATTGGTCGCTGGGGTTCAGGACCATGCCCGAATCTCCCAACCCCTGGATCAGGTTGAATGCCCCGGAATACACAGTAAGGCTCTGTCCGTTCTTTTCGACAGTAATTGGTTGGGCAATGCGTACCTGCAAGGTGATATCCGATGCCAGGGGAAGTTTTTCAGAAGCGGAAACCAGGAAACCGTTATAGTAGATTTCATCCCCGGGGAAAAGGCGAAGGCCCGTTGCCAATAAGATGTTGCCAGGTATATCATCAGCAGAATACACCTGCACCCAAACATTCCCGGGTTGGACCAGGATGCGGACGGGTTTGGCAGTGATCACCTGGATCTTGCCAGATTTGGGCAGGAGTGAATTGATGGCGGGCAGGACTCGATCTTCGGCATAAAAGGGGATCTTGGCAGAGGTGAGGGCGCTCCCCACCGTAAACCCGTGGCTCAACACGGTGCGGTCGATCCCATCGACGGTTACGGTCAGGACGGATCGTGTGCCAAAGTAGAACAGGAGGACTCCCACTATCACAAGGGCTGCAGAAATCCAGATACCATATTTCTTGAGCATAGAGGATAATTCTAACAAGAAAAAGAGGCATTTTTCTTCTTTTTGCAAACTGGTACGACTTTCCAAAAGGGATATAGAATTGTCTGAATATTGATGAAAGTTGAGCCTTCCTAAATGAACCTCATAAGATATGTCATTTCCAACGAGATTTTTGCCAGGTTCCCCAGTTATTTGCGGGGATGCGTGGTTGCAACGGAACTCAAGAATGGATCCTCTCCAGAAGAACTGACTTTGTTATTGAGATCCGCGGAAGAAACAGTCAGGCAACGCCTTACCCTGGAGCAGATGACGAGTGAACCTCGTTTGAATTCCTGGCGTGAAGCCTTTCGTAGCGTGGGGATGAAGCCGGCAGATTTTCGCCCCTCGGTGGAAGGTCTCGTGCGCCGGGTTCTGCATGGGCAGGAGATCCCTTCCATAAATGCCTTGGTGGATATCGGCAACATCATCTCACTCAGGCACCTTCTCCCCGTGGGAGGGCATGCCATTGATGAGTTAAATGAGGATATGAATTTATGCATAGCAAGTGGGGAAGAAGAATTCGTCCCGTTCGGTTCCGACCAAATGGAGCATCCGGAGAAAGGTGAGATCATCCTTGCGGCAGGCAACACGGTCCTAACCCGCCGGTGGATTTGGCGCCAGGCGAACTTCACCCTCACCTTGCCCGAAACCACTGCGATGGTATTCAACCTGGATGCCATGCCTCCCATTGGAGAATCGGAACTGGAAAACATTGCCAACGAAATGATGGAATTGATCCACCAGTATTGTGGGGGAAAACTTGAATATACCGTTTTGAAAAAGGACCAACCAGCTATTCCCCTCAAATAAGTTAATTGAAAAATCGGGCATTTAGCCCGGTTTCTTTGAGAAAATTGCCGATCAGATCCTGTGAATTCCCATCAAGCTGGCGATGGTGTTCATCTCGCCGATATGAATGTAGGTGTGGGTCATGCCCATGTGCATCAGGAACCACCCCTTGGGGTTCCCCTTATAAGCTGCCAATGAATCCATCACTTTTTCCGGCTTCACCGCGCCCTCTTCCTTCAGCACCTGGAGGATATGATCATCTGTAACGATGGCATCCAGGCTGGTGGGATCCAGTTTGTTGACAATTTCCAGGGTGCGCTCCCCAACCTGCCCGGAATACTCTTCCAGCAGATGGATATCTATGGTCGCAGCCACACCCGCTACTTCGACCGCTGTCATCCCAATCCCAAAGTGGCGGTAGGGGATTTTTAGTTTATCCAGCCAACCGCCGTCATCGAATACCTGCCTGCCATCGATCACCATCCGGTTCAAGCCGATATCCTCCGTACGGGTGATGTGCCACAGGCACCAGGCGATCGGGTTGACCTCTTTAACAGGGCGGGAACGCAATTTATCTTCCGGGATTTCCTTATAAAAGAAGGGGATATGGAATTCGCGAAGCGCAGTGTAGCGCAGTAGAAAAGCTTGTTTCAGATCCATCGGATACCTCTCTTATCAAATCCAATAGGGTTCAATGAATGGCGATGTTTTCAACCTGCAAATTTTCGGGTCCCACCAACTCACCTAATTTGCGCAAAATCTCCGGGTTGAAACCGGTGGTGTCGTTGGGGAATTCCATCAGGAAGCGGTGTCCTCTTTCGAAGATCATCAGGGCGAAGCGGTCCTTGCCGGGGGTAGAGCGCAGCAATCCCAATAATCGGTTGATCTTGCGCACGTCCTTGTCTTTATCTCCGGAAGCTCTCATCAGGATGGTCACCATCTGAAAACTGTTGCTAACCGGCTCGCGTAACGGGGCAGATGTGACCGGCGAGATCAGGTAACTGATCCCGGTCTGAGGCATCTTGATTGCGTCCGGGACTAAATCATCCACAGTAATTGGAGTATTCTGCGTGCCTGTCTCCAGGGCTTCAGCGGTACTGAAGGTCTCCCTCACCACTACTTCTTCGGCAACAGGAGAATTTACCGATGCCGGAAGATCATTTATTGCTGCCTGCGGAACAGGACTCAGTTCACTTTCAAAGCCACCTACATCCGTATCGTCCTCGAAAACTTCTTCATTCGGCGACTCAGTTACGGGTGGAACCCAGGGCGCTGGTTTCTTATCATCAAAAGTCTTGGCGGTTACATTTTCGGATTGAAGGTTGTAGCAGGGTTTCTCAATAACCAATTGATCCACCAGCACCTTGGGATCTCCTTGGGACAAGTCCACCTTGCCGTTGGCAGAAACAACGATGTCATTTCGGATCAACTTGCCGAATTGCTCCCAAGTGCGCGGGAACAGCACCAGTTCGATGGGTCCCGCCATGTCTTCGATGGTGGCAAAACCCATCGAATCGCCTTTTTTCGTCTTGATCACCCGGAACTTGGTGATCAAACCCGCCACGGTAACCTTTTGCTTTTCTTTTGCTTCTGCAATAGTTATTGAGGTGTGTGTAACTTTTTTCTCAAGGGTCGCCTGGTATCCCGAAAGGGGATGGTCTGAAACATACAACCCGAGGAGTTCTTTTTCCCATTCCAATTGCTGCCGGGGATCAACGGAAACCACCAAAGGCAGGTGAATGGCAGTTTCGATGCCCGATTCCTGCCCGAAGAAGCTCATCTGCCCGCTGTCCACAGCTTTGAAATGCCCTGCGCTGACTGCCAGCAACTGGTCGAGCACCGCCAGCAGGGCATTGCGTTGACCGAAAGCGTCCAGTGCCCCCACTTTGATCAGGCTTTCCAGTGAGCGCTTCCCCACCTGGCGTAAATCAACACGGCGGGCAAAATCCCCCAGGTCCTTGAACGTTCCATTTTTCCGTTCTTCGGTGACTAATTCCACCGGGGCGCCGCCAACATTCTTGATCGCTCCCAAACCAAAGCGGATGGAACTGGATCCATCCTGACATTCCTCGATGGTGAAATCCCAGCCGCTGACGTTGATGTCAGGGGGCAACACGTCAATCCCCAGGCTGCGGCTGTCTGCCACGTATTCTGCCACCTTGGCAATATCGCTCTTGCTTGCCGAAAGCAGGGCGGTCATGTATTCCACGGTGTAATGCAGTTTCAGAAAAGCAGTTTCCACCGCGATCGTGGCGTAATTTGCGGCATGGCTCTTGTTGAAACCGTACCGGGCGAAGTCCTGCCAGCCCATGAAAATATCGGCTGCCTTTTGTTCGTCAATCCCATGCTTTTTGCAGCCCGCAATGAACTTCTTGCGGTGCTTCTCGATCCCTTCAGCTTTTTTCTTGGAAATAGCTTTCAGGAAATCATAAGCTTCGGAAGCTGTGTAGTTCGCAAGCTTCATCACGGCGTACATCAATTGTTCCTGGTAAATGGGAACCCCGTAGGTTTCTTTGAAGATGGGTTCCAGGTCGGGGTGGGCGTAAGTGATCTTTTCGTCCCCATGCATATGACTTATGTATGTGGGGATATTGTTCATGGGTCCCGGGCGGTACAGCGCCACCATGGCGACGATGTTGGAGAGGCTCTTGGGTTTCATCTGGGTGACGTAACGGGTCATCCCCGTGCCTTCCAACTGGAACAAGCCGGCGGTGTGCCCTTTGCCAATGAATTTGTAGGTATCGGCATCGTCAAGGGGAATGGTATTCAGGTCGTAATGCTCATGGTAACGTTTTTCGATCAAGTCGCACGCCCGGGCAATGACCGTCAGGGATGCCAGGCCCAAAAAGTCAACTTTCAACAGACCCAGTTTATCCACTTCGGTCATCTCGAACTGGACGACGGTCTTGATGGGGTTGTCCTCGGCTGCATTCGTGGGGCGGTGCAGGGGAGCGTAATCGATGAGGGGCTTGTCGCTGATGATCACCCCTGCTGCATGCGTGCCAGCGTTGCGGATGACGCCTTCCATTTGGATGGCAGTATCCACCAACTCACGAAAATAATCAGCGGAATCATAGACTTCCCGAAATTCGCGAGATTCCTTCAAAACTTCTGCAAGGGTAGATTGTTTGCCCTGGAAGCTCGGCACCAGCTTGGTGATCCGGTCCACTTCGGAAAGCGGTACGTCCATCACCCGTCCCACGTCCCGCAGAGCAGCCCGGGCTCCCAGCGTGCCAAAAGTGATGATCTGGGCCACGTGGTCGTCGCCGTACTTTTCCGCGCAATACTTCAGCATCTCCGAGCGGCGGTCGTCCTGGAAATCCATGTCGAAATCGGGCATACTGACCCGTTCGGGGTTCAGGAAGCGTTCAAAGATCAATCCCTCGCTTAGCGGCTCGACGAAGGTGATGTTCAGCACGTATGCCACCATCGAACCGTTGCCCGATCCGCGGACGTTGTACCAGATACCATGCTCGATCGCGTATCGGCACAAGTCCCACACGATCAGGAAATACGCTGCGAA
>JBGQAS010000446.1:0-2146 GCA_041494435.1 Anaerolineaceae bacterium
TACCAAATGCCAGGAACTTGCCCAGTGTGCAACGAACCACGAAATAATGGAAAGGGAAAAATCCACACCACCAATTCTTATAAGAGTGGAAACATGAAATACACCCTCAGCCTAGATTTTCCCCTTTGCCAGAAATGCAGCGATATCCAGGCATTATTTACCAAGAACAGCAATCGGGCATCTTTGCTGGGATTACCCTTCGGTGTGATCGGGATTGCAATCACTTTTGTCATTGGAATGGCTGGTACCTCAGCAATCACTTTTGCGGATATGATTTGTCCCGGGATCATTGTTGGATTTGTAGCTTGGATGGTCGCTTTCGCCATCATCAATGCCATTATCAACAGCAAGCTCCCTAAAACCCTCAAGACTCGTAATTCTCGAATAGGGGGTACTGCCAACATTTCGGGGTTCAACCCAACCCATGTCAGCTTTAAATTCAAGAGCAAAAGCTACGCAGCAGCTTTTCAATTGCTGAATACCGCCGGTGGTTTTAATTTGATGCAGCAGATGCTCGATACACTGAATAAAAAGCAGCCGACTTAGAAAATTATTCATCAATCAAAAACGACCGGTTTCCCGATCGTTTTTATTTCTATTAGACTTTATGGCTTGCGCCTTCCTTAAGCGCCTGATAATTGAGAGGCAGAAGGTTCTTGTGCCGTTCAGGAAGGTGCTGATCCAAGGCTTTCTCAATAGCTTTGATGGGAAGGACTGGCAAGTTAGCCAGCAGACCACCCAGCAAAACCATGTTGGTCATGCGCTTGTCTCCAATCTTTTCAGCGATGACATTTGCGTCAATATAGATCACCTTCAAATCCTTGCGGGTGACTTTTTTATCCACCATGGATTGGTTGATCACCAGCACTCCACCGGGTTTCATTAGTGCTTCATATTTTTCCAACGAGGGTTGGTTAAAGGCAATCACAGCACCCGGGTTCTTTACCATGGGCGAACCAATTTCCTCATCGGCAATAATCACAGTGCAATTGGCAGTACCTCCACGCATCTCAGGCCCGTAGGAGGGGATCCAGGTAACTTCCTTCTTCTCGTCCAGGGCAGCATAGGCGAGCAATTGACCGGTGGTGAGCACACCCTGTCCGCCAAACCCAGCAATGATAATGTCAGTTTGCATGGTTGCCTCCTATACTTTGATAGATGCCATGGTAGGGTGGACTTTGAAATCATTCAGCGGGTAGTAAGGCAGCATCTTCTCTGCCAGCCAGAGCTGAGCCTGGGCGGGAGTCATATTCCAGTTGGTGGGACAGGTGGAAAGCAACTCCACCATCGAAAAGCCCAACCCACGCACCTGGGTCTCAAACGCCAGCCGAATGGCTTTCTTGGCCATGCGGATATTCTTAGGATCGTGGAGAGAGCGCCGAACCATGTAGCTTACACCATCCAGGCTGGAAAGTAGTTCTGCAACCCGGATGGGATAACCCTGGGTTTCCACGTCACGTCCGTTGACCGAAGTGGTTGTTTTCTGACCCGGCAGAGTAGTTGGTGCCATTTGACCGCTGGTCATGCCATAGTTGGTGTTGTTGATAAAAATCGTTGTAATGTTTTCACCGCGGGTGGCTGCGTGTACAATTTCCGCCATCCCTATGGAAGCTAAATCACCATCGCCCTGGTAGGTAAACACGATCTTATCCGGCATCACTCTCTTGACACCAGTCGCCATGGCAGGTGCACGCCCGTGTGGTGACTGGACCCAGTCGAAATTGAAATAGTTGTAAGCGAACACGGAACAACCAACCGAGGCAACCCCGATGGTACGTTCGCGCAGACCCATTTCATCGATCACTTCCGCCACCAAGCGATGAGCCACTCCATGTGTACAACCGGGGCAATAATGAGTAGTAATATCTGTGAACGCCTTGGGGCGCTCGTAAACGATTTCGTATTTAATATCTTCGGTAACCATCCCAGCCTCCCTCCTACTGTGCCATGCGCTGCATCCAGCGCGTGCGGGCTTGACCATCATTGACCAGCGGACCTTTTACCATCCGCTTGATCTCGGCCAGGATTTCATCGGGCATGGGGAGCATGCCTCCCAACCGTCCGTAAAATTCAACCGGTGTGCGGCTGCGAGTTGCCAGGATGACATCATCGAGCATCTGTCCGGTGTTGGCTTCCACAACCAGCA
>JBGQAS010000474.1:0-2000 GCA_041494435.1 Anaerolineaceae bacterium
CCCCACTCAACTGGAGAGGGGATGCCATAATCAGCCAGAATGGCATCGATCTCTTTGTCACTGGCTTCCCAGACCTCCTTTTTCAATCGTCCAACCGCATTATCTTCGAAGAAAAGATCGGGTTGATTTGTGGCTAAAAATCCTTTTGGAACGTTTTTATCAGACATCTCAGCTCCTATAAAATGAAATTTTCATGATCATTTTTTGAATTCACTCAACCGGACCGGACGGTTTTCACGCAAAGATTTCCAGGCTGCAAAACCCAGTACAACTGCAGCACGGCCATCTTCACCAGTGGTCGGGGTGGGTTTGTCATCCCGAACACATTCGACAAACCTGCGAATCTCTTCCACGTAACAGGGCGCGTAGCGTTGCATGAAAAAATAGGGGGGGTTTGCCGAGAGGAATCCATCTGTATTCCCTTTCACAGCAGTCGTTTCAGCTTCGTTGTTTGCCATGGCAGTTCCATTTGAGCAAAACACTTCCAGTCGCTGGTCATAGCCGTATACAGCCTTCCGGCTATTATCAATGGAGCCGACAGCTCCATTAGCAAATTTGAGGGTGACAACCGCAGTATCGACATCACCAAATTCCTTCAATTCCTGGTTGATAAGGACGTTGCCGGTTGCATAGATTTCTTCCACTTCTCCAACCTGAAAACGCACCATGTCGAAGTCATGGATGGCAAGATCGAGGAATATTCCACCCGATACCCTCAGGAAATCCATCGATGGGAAATCCGGGTCGCGATTGGTGATTTTCAAAATGCATGGGCGGCCAATCTCGCCTGATTCAACAATGGCACGCACACGTTGATAGCTTTTATCAAAACGACGGTTGAACCCTACCTGAAGTTTTACGCCGGCAGCTTTAACCGCGGCCAAGGCATCATCGATCTTGTCCAAGTCCAGTGCCAACGGCTTTTCGCAGAAAATGTGCTTGCCTGCTGCAGCCACATCTTTCATGATAAAGGCATGCGTATCCGTGCTTGAGACAATCAGAATAGCTTCAATATCCTTGTCCGAAAGCAATTCATGATAATCTTCGACCACCCGTTCAATGCCAAGTTCGCTGGCAACAGCTTGAGCCACATCGCGACGAATATCGCAGACGGCAACCAGTTCAGCTTCAGGGATCTGCCTGACAATGTTGCGTGCATGCACACTCCCCATGCGCCCTGTGCCGATAACTGCAAGTTTTACCTTTCTTGTCATTTCATCATCTCTCCTTTGCAGATAAAAATATCCTGCTTTATTCAATTTGAAAATGTGGTGATAACACCTTTATTGCAGCATCGCGCGCCTTAATTGCCAATTCTTGAGGATCCCATTCCCAATACTCGGGGCGGAATAATTCGATGGCACATGACCCGTTGTAACCAATGTTTTTCAGCCTGGCACAAATTTCATCAAGCGGTACTATTCCTTCACCAGGTAAGAGTCTGGTGCCATCGCTAATCGCTTCTTTCGGAGTGTCTTCCAGATCATCCAGGTGAAACGAAAAAATGCGCTTAGGGTCCAATTGATCGATTTCACTCAGCAGACCCCCACCACCATATAAATGGGCAGCGTCAAGTGTCATCCCTACATTAACTCGATCAACTTTCTGGATGATCTCAAAAGCAGCTCGTGGCGTACGCACACTGCACCAACCAAACCCCAGGAACTCGAATGACAATCTGCAGGTGTACAAGCGGGCAATATCGCTCAAGTCACGCAAAACATTGACATACTCATTTAGCACATCAGACCACGGTAGACTTCGATCTGGAAGTGGACTGGGTACAACGACAATGGTAGGACAACCAATTACTTGTGCGATTTTACCCAATTCATGAAGACGAATTTGCACCTGGGAATATTCATTCCCCCGAAATGCAATGAACTCAATCGAGTTAAAGGCGATGGGCGCGACCCCGTGATTTGCAAATAAAGCTTTTAGATTTGACAGCGAATGATCGATCAAGTAACGATCCATTTTTTCTGCCCAGACTTCAAGAG
>JBGQAS010000378.1:0-2638 GCA_041494435.1 Anaerolineaceae bacterium
AAAGTACTGCTACCTCCCTGGATGAAATAGGTCAAAAAAAGTGAGCAGGTTCCAAACAGACTTGCTCACTGCATACCTATCCTCCTTGGTGAACACAATTTTATTATATGAACAATAAGTCGGGTCAAGAGATATGCTATCACTTTTAATTTATGGCACGATACAAAGCGTGATCTTAGCTTTCTATGCCTTGGGATTTAGCCTTGCCTATGGTATCAGTGGCGTGGCTAATTTCGCTCATGGTGGGCTTTTCATTCTCAGTGGTTTCATTGCCTGGTCATTCATGAACTATTTCCACCTGCCTTGGTTTTTATCTGCGGCAATCTCTGTCGTGTTGACCGGAATGATTGGGTTTGTTCTCTATTGGGGTCTTTTGTTGCGGATCAGAGGGATTCCGTTAGCTGAAGTTGTTGTAACCTTTGCAGCGGGAATAGCTATTTTGGAGTTCCTGGCATGGAAAGGCCTGTACGGTTTTTACTATAACCTCCCAGTTTTTGTGAAGGGTGGTATTGAAATAGGCAGCGTGGCTGTGGACTATCAGCGCTTAATGGTCCTCGGCACTGGAGCAGTTCTGGCTGCATTTCTCTGGTTTTTTGTGCATCACACAAAAATTGGATTGGCCTTTCGGGGAATTGCCCAGAATGAGCGAACAGCCCTCTCTCTGGGGATTGAGTCTGACTGGACTGGTGCGCTCAGCTTAGCGTTAGGGTCAGCCTTGGCAGCGGTGTCCGCGATCATGATCTTGCCCATGGGAGTGATGGAGGCGACTGTTGGGTATGAAGTCTTGATCTATGCTGTGGCTGTGGCCATCGTAGGTGGGCTGGAAAGCATCCTGGGAATGGTTATAGCGAGTTTCATTATTGGGTTCGGTCAAATTGCCGTGGCCCGATATGTGGGCTCAAGCTGGATGGTGATCGTACCTCTGGCAGCCATCGCTTTTATTTTGGCCATTCGACCTTCTGGTTTACTCGGTAAATTTAAAGAGCTCGAAGAAAGGGTTTAACGTGGCAGAAGCTGGTCTCAGATATCGGAAGGAGCGTTTAGATCGAGGGATAAAGGCGAGAAGTGACACGATTTATGTCATTTCATCCTATCGAGAGATACTCTATCTGGTATTGCCAAGGGTTTTGCCTGTGATTGGATTGCTGGTCTTACCCTTGGTGTTAAGGGGATATTGGGGAAAGGTTCTCGTTTACGCCTGCATGTTTGGTCTTCTCGCCTTGAGTTGGGACTTTTTAGCCGCCTGCGGGATGTTTTCTCTTGGTCAAGCTTTGTTTTTCGGTGTAGGATCCTTTTTCGCCGGCGCTCTCAACCACTATCTTCATTGGCCTCCAATTTTGACCCTGCCTATAGCGACTTTAGCTGGCGGAGTGTTCTGTGCTGCTTTGCTCGCTCCAGTGGTGAGGTTAAAGGGAATCTATTTTGCCATGATTACACTGGTGGTACCATTGCTCTTCACCAGGCTCGTTGTTGCCACTGGGGTTTGGGGAGGTTCTCACGGATTATCCAATCTTGCTCCGTTCACCAATGAATGGATTCCGATCTACTTAGCTGTGGTGGCCATGCTGGTGGTCCTCTTCGGTTTCCGAAGGATCATGAATGAAGATTATGGCCTGGTGCTGGGAGCCATCCGGGATGACGACCGCGCCGTGATGAGCGCAGGGATTAATATCTATTGGCGAAAAATTCAGGCATTATTTATTGCGGCTGTGGTCGGTTGTTTTGCAGGAGCCTTTATGACCCATCAGTATCAATTTGTGGGACCGAGCGTATTTGCTCTTGATTATTCTATCTTGCCGCTAACGGCTGCGGCCTTAGGTGGAGCAGGTACATTTGCGGGTGCTGTGCTGGGAAGCATTGCCTTGGTTCCCCTCTCTGAGGCAATGCGTGCTCTCGGAGGATTAAGGATCACTTTTTATTGCATTGTTCTTATTATCTGCATCATTGGCTTGCCTGAAGGGATTTTTCATTTCATCCAGAGAAAATATCAACAGTTTGAAAGGCTGACGGAGATTGGATAGCGTGAAGACCGAACCCATCTTGAAGGTTGAAAAAATTGGCAAGCATTTTGGAGGCGTACAGGCAGTCCTCGGAGTGAGCTTTGAATTGGGTCAAGGTGAATTCTTAGGGGTGATCGGACCGAACGGTTCTGGGAAAACCACGCTCGTCAATTTAATCACTGGTTTTGTGAAGCCCGACTCAGGGAAGGTTATTTATCGCGGAAAAGATATTACGGGCAAGATGCCTTATACCATTGCTGGCCTTGGCATTGCCCGCACCTTTCAAATGGTGAGGCTCTTTTATAATCTTCCTGCTTTCAAAAATATCATCATTCCTCTCTGTTCGCCCCGCGTCAAGAAACTCAGGGGAGGGCAATATGGTGAAAGAGACGAGACCGCAGTGGATCTTTTAGATGATATGGGATTTGAGCGCGATTCCTTTGTACCTTATAAATTAGCCGGTAGCCTTCCTCATGGTTATTTGAAACGTCTTGATTTAACGCGGGCACTGGCTCTCCGTCCAGAGTTGTTGATCCTTGACGAGATCTTCTCTGGGATGTCGATGTCTGAAGTGGCCAGTACTCTGCCCCTCATTGAAAAATTCAACAGGGAAGGTTTGTCGATCATTATGATTGAAC
>JBGQAS010000027.1:0-11178 GCA_041494435.1 Anaerolineaceae bacterium
GCGTCCATCAATTCGATGTCGAAGCCGGCCAACTTACCAGTGGTGGTGTCCACGGTTTCAAAAGGCGGGAAAGTAGCATCCGTGGCTACTTTTATAGTTGCAGCTTTGGGTGCGCAACCGGCGAGGATCAACCCAAAAACGACCAGGCTGATCAAACCAAGATAGGTGAATCTTTTCACTTCTTCCTCCTGTTGAGATTGTGTTTCTGGATTTTTGTTTCCAACGTAAATGAAGCCTTCGTCTCTAAATTATAGCACTTTGAAAAAGTCAATCAAGATGAAAGATGAAATAGTGCGAAAAGCTGTACTCCAGCAGAAATGATGTTAATATCAAGATATGTCCAATATTATTACTCTGGAAATGCATTTGCATTCCGTGGGTTCGAAAGATAGTTTGATGCAACCTTGGAAGATAATTGAAGTTGCTGATAAAAAACACATTGATAAATTGTTTGTCACAGATCATAACGAAATCGGGGTTGCCAAACGGATGCAGAAAAAGTATCCCGACCAGGTTATGGTCGGGGAAGAAATTTTCACAACAAGGGGGGAACTGATTGCCTATTTTGTTACAAAAAAAGTTCCAGGGGGTTTGGAACCAGCGGAAGCCATTAGACTGTTGAAAACCCAGGGTGCCTTCATCAGCGTTCCACATCCCTATGACCGTCAACGCAACGGATGGGAAGAAAAGGATTTGCTGGAAATACTTCCCGATGTGGATGCTCTCGAAGTGTTCAATTCCCGTTGCTTGAGCACCAAAATGAATCTATCCGCAGCTTCCCTGGCAAAGGAAAAGCACCTGCTTTCGACCGTGGGGTCTGACGCCCATATTTACTGTGAGATCGGCAATTCACTCGTCCACTTGCCGGATTTCGAGGATGCGGATGGATTAAGGAAATCCTTGAAATTGGCTACGTTTGATACAAGGCTTTCCCCGGTTTGGGTACACTTTGGTTCTCGCTGGGCAGCTAACGTGAAAAGAATGGGATTCTCTCCCAGGGAACCTTCTTCGGTTGACGAATGACAATGTTGGGATAAAATAGAAAAGCGGGAGCAATGGCGGAATGGCAGACGCAGAGGACTTAAAATCCTCCGAGGGTTCCCTCTTGTGGGTTCAAGTCCCACTTGCTCCACAAAAAAGCGAAGGAGTAATTCCTTCGCTTTTTATATTCGGCTAACAAACCTGAATGATGAAGGGCTTAAGGTTTCTTCGGTGCGCCCTCTTTACCCAAAATCTTATACATTCCACAACCACATACCGAGCATTTCCCTTTTAACGCTTTACGGCCATTTTTCATTGTCACTTCGACAACGTCTTTCATCTCACGTTCTTTTTTTTCCTTGAGGCAATATCCCTTCACTTCCATTTCTGTCTCCTTTTGAACTTCGAATTTTTCAGGGAGTCACCCCCGCAAATATTATAGCATTATTAGATAACCTGCGCACACTTTTTGCATGCCCAAAACGGAGGATAATAAAAGCAGGATTTGAAAGAGATCAATGGATTAACCTTGCGCAAAAGCAACCTTTAGCGGATAATTCTGCGCAATTCGGCTTTTTTCGGAGTTAAGATATGGGTGATAAAGTCCGCGAATTTAAACCTACAAAACTGCACATCATCAGACCGATGCCCCCGGATATTGAAATTGCCCAAGCAGGTAAACTCAAACCCATCAAGCGGGTTGCAGAGGAATTGGGCATCCTGCCGGATGAACTGGAATTATACGGACCCTACAAAGCCAAAGTAAAACTGGACATCCTTAAGCGGTTGAGAGATGCACCCAGCGGAAAGTATATCGACGTCACCGCCATCACGCCCACACCTTTGGGCGAAGGAAAAACAACCACCACCGTGGGATTGAGCCAGGCTCTCGGAGCGCATCTCGATAAAAGGGTCATGACCTGTATTCGTCAACCCAGCCAGGGACCAACCTTTGGCATTAAGGGGGGAGCTGCTGGTGGAGGGTACAGCCAGGTCATCCCGATGGATGATTTCAACCTGCACCTTACCGGCGATATCCATGCCATCACAGCTGCCAATAACCTTATGGCAGCAGCCATAGACGTGAGAATATTGCACGAAGCGGGTGCCACTGACGAGCAAATGTTCAACCGCCTTTTCCCACCGGACAAAACCGGACGGCGCAGCTTTTCCGTGGGGATGATCGGCAGAAAACAAAAGTTGGGCATCACGGTAGATGACCCCGACAAGATGACTCCCGAACAGAGATCGCGTTTTTGCCGCTTGGATATCGATCCTGCAACCATCACATGGAGACGGGTGATAGATACCAGCGATCGTTTCTTGCGTGGAATAACAGTGGGGCAGGGTGCCGAGGAATCGGCATTCGCGCGCGCCACCAGTTTCGACATCACAGTGGCTAGCGAGATTATGGCTATCCTGGCACTTACCAACAGCCTGGCGGATATGCGAGCCCGCTTGGGGAAAATTGTGATTGGCGTTAGCAGGAAAGGGGAAGCCGTCACTGCCGATGATTTGGGTGTAGCAGGGGCTCTCACCGTTTTGATGAAAGATGCCATTAAACCCAACTTGATGCAAACCCTGGAAGGAACTCCGGTTTTTGTGCATGCCGGTCCGTTTGCGAATATTGCTCACGGGAACAGCTCCATCCTTGCCGATATGATCGGGTTGAAGCTGGCGGATTACGTGGTGACCGAATCGGGCTTTGGCTCGGATATGGGCATGGAGAAATTCTTCGATATCAAATGCCGCTATTCGCATTTACACCCCGATGTGGTGGTAATGGTGGCAACGGTTCGAGCTTTGAAAATGCATGGCGGTGGGCCGAAAGTGGTTGCCGGCAAACCCCTGGATGCAGCTTACATCCATGAGAACCTGGATTTATTGCGGGCAGGTATCCCGAATTTACTCGCTCATATCAAAATTGCTTTGAAATACGGCGTTCCGGTTGTGGTTGCTATCAACACTTTTGCGACCGATACCCCCTCAGAATTGGAATTGATCCGTAAAGCCGCTGTAGAAGAAGGTGGAGCGGAAGATGCCCTGGTTTGCTCGCATTGGGAAAAGGGCGGCCTGGGAGCGATTGACTTGGCAAAAGCCGTGGTGAAGGCAGCCGAACAGACCTGCAAATTTGATTTCCTCTATCCTTTGGATTGGCCGATCAAGAAGAAGATCGAAACCATTGCCTGCGAAGTGTACGGTGCGGATGGAGTGGATTATTCACCGGAAGCAGAAGCCCGGATCGAAGAATACAATAAACTGGGTTTCGCTCACTTGCCCATCTGCATGGCAAAAACCCATCTCAGTTTGAGCCATGATGCCAACTTGAAGGGTGTTCCCAAGGGATTCCGGGTGCCTGTGAGGGATGTGCGCGCCTCGGTCGGTGCCGGATTTATATATCCATTATTGGGTACCATGACAACCATGCCCGGTTTGCCCACTCGTCCGGCGTTCTTTGATGTAGATTTAAACCTGGAAACCGGAATGGTGGAAGGCCTTTTTTAAGTTATCTTTTACCGTAAGTAATAAGAGCACCCACTCGGGTGCTCTTTGCTTTTACCGGGATATGAATCGAGTAGAATATTCCCTGGAGAAACCATGGATATTTTTCTTTCAAAATTCTTGCCCATCTTTGTCTATCCGGTTGGGCTTTCTGTCCTTTTTCTTCTGCTGGTCCTGGGGCTTTGGAAAAAGAAAAAAGCTGCTTTGATCCTGTTTGTTGCTGCTATCGTCATTCTTTGGGTGGGGGGTAACCGCTGGGTGGCGTTGAGCTTGACTCGCTCGCTCGAGATCCAATACCCTACGTTGAGTTCTGTCCCCCATGCTCCCGCGATGGTCGTGCTAGGGGGCGGAACAGAGCCAATGGAATCTCCCAGGACAACAGTCGAGATCAATGGTGCCGGGGATCGAGTCTTATACGCCTGGCGGTTGTATAAGGATGGGGAAGCTTCTCATATCGTGCTCAGCGGAGGCGATATTGCCTTCCAAGATACATCCGGCAGCAGCCCCGCGACTGAAATGGAAGGTCTTTTGCTTGAATTGGGAGTCCCACAGGAAGCACTTTGGTTGGATGCGACTTCAGTGAATACTTACCAGAATGCCATCAATAGCAAGCAGATTCTTTCTGAAAGAGGGATTCACCAATTCATTTTGGTCACATCAGCTATGCATATGCCCCGGGCGATGATACTGTTCAAGGGAGAGGGTTGGGATATCTTCCCTGCTCCAACGGATACCCAGGTAACCGATGCAGCCTGGAATTCCCTTTGGCATGGGGATTTTCTCCAGGTGATCATCAATATCTTCCCTTCTGCCAGCAACCTTTCGATGACAACGAATGCGTTGAAAGAATATATTGGAATGGCAGTTTATTTCCTGATGGGGAAATGAAACCAGTGGTTTCCAAAAGCTGAATTTATTAGAGAGGTTTTATGGCTACTCTTCACCTTATTGTTGGCTTTCTGTGCTCAGGTAAAACTACATTCGCGAAAAAAATGGAACAAGAACTTCCAGCTTTGCGATTAACCCCTGATGAATGGCATTTGCGGCTTTTTGGTAATGATGTAGAAAATACTGAACACAATGACCGGCATTACATGATCGAATCATTACTCTGGACAATCGCTGAACGTGCTTTGGTTCTCGGATTGGATGTGATTCTTGATTTCGGATTCTGGGCAAAGGTTGAAAGAGAAGATTACCGATCTCGTGTTGCCAAACTAGGTGCTGCCAGCGAGATACATTTTCTTGATTTTCCTGAACAGGTTTTAATAGAACGACTTGAAAAAAGAAACAAGCTACATGGTCAAAGTGTAGTGTATATCCCCATCTACAAATTCAAAGAATGGATTCCCATTTTTCAAGCACCAACATCCGATGAATTAATGCGCCGGGAATGATTCTTTAGATTCATCGAGAGCTATTTCACACATCCTGATAGTCATTTGTATTTGCTATTGGTCCAACCACTTGCGGGCAGCTTCAGGGATTTCAGCCAAGGGTCCAAGCCGCTGTGTGCATGGCGGTAAAGAGTCGATAAACATTTTGCCGTATTTCTTGGTCAGCACGCGTTTATCCAAAACCACCACCAAACCCCGATCGGATTGCGTGCGGATGAGCCGCCCGAATCCCTGGCGGAAGCGCAAGATGGCTTCAGGAAGGTTATATTCAAAGAATGGATCATCAAAGGTTTCCGAGCGAGCGGCGATGATCGGATCGGAGGGAACGTCGAAGGGGAGTTTCACGATCACCAGGCACGATAAGGCTTCGCCCACGATATCGACACCCTCCCAGAAGGAACGGGTTCCAAGCAGAACAGCTCTTTCCGAACCACGAAAAGTCTCCAACAGGGAAGCTGATGATGCGCCTTCACCTTGTTCGAAAACCATGATCCCTTCCTTGTTTAATATGGGTGTGATCGCCTTGGAAGTCCGTTTGAGTTGGTCGTAAGAGGTAAACAATACCAACATACGTCCGTTTGTGGCTTTCCCAAGTCGGGGGAGCAAATGGTCGATGGAGCGCTGGAAATTGGGTGCATCGCTCGGTTCGGGGATGTCGTTGGCGATGAAAAGTAACGCTGAATTCTCGTAATCAAACGGAGAACCCACGATCAATTCGGAAGCTTCATCGGCGTTTAATCGCCCTTTGATGTAGGAAAATTCATCGTTGGCGGTCAAAGTTGCGGAAGTAAGAATGATACTGGATTTTTCATGCCAGAGCACATTTTCCATCAAGGGACCAATATTCAGCGGTGCGACATTAATGGCGATGCTCTGGTTGATCAGCTTGACATCTGCCCAATAAATATTTTGAGGGTTTGGCTCATCCACCCAACCATTTAGGTTGGTTTGCACTTCAGTTAGGTTGCGCAGAATGCTTCCCAGGAATGCCAGGGGATCTTCGATGATCTCAGGCTTGGGTGCGGTGATATCAGCAATGGTTTTGTGCAAAAGACTGACTTGGCTAATGAGCTTGTTCAGCGATTCCTGGGTGGTGCCCCATTGCAGATCCACGTTCTCCCAGGAAGGTAAGGTACGTGTAGCTTGGGTGATGCGGACCTGCTGCCCGTATTTCCCCAGAGGTTCTCCATCGCGCAAAGATTCCAGGAATTCGGAAATGCCCAGGAAAAACTTTTGAAAATCCTGCTCCACGTCGAATGCCAAAGTTGTGGCGCGGTGGATCTGGGTTTGCAAATCCGCAGATTCAGAGGGACGCAGGGATTCTTTCAAACCGCTCAAAAGGGCACCGAGGGCACCGCTGGCTGTGCCACCTAATTCGCGTAGCAAGCGGGATATCTCGTTTTGATTGACCGAAAATGTAAGCGCATCGGTGGAAGCAGCTTCCAGGTGGTGCGCTTCATCAACAATCAAGTAGTTGTAATCGGGAAGGATGCGGTTGCCAGCCACTACATCGGAAAGCAACAAGGCGTGGTTGACGATGATCAAATGAGCACTTTGGGCCGCTTGTTTTGCCCGGTATAACGGGCAAACGCCTTCCATCCTGCCCAGGCAGGTCTCGGATTTGCAGCCTTCATCCTCGGAAGAGAGACGGGTGTTCCAGACCTGGCGCTCGATGGGTCCGTTGAGGTTGATCTCACTCCGGTCACCCTTTCCACCTTCGTATAGCCATACCAGCACTTTCGCCAGGATGCGCATCGCTTCAGCAGAGTCGGGAGTACGCGATCGCAGGATTTCCAGTCGTCGGGGACAGAGGTAATTACTTCGTCCCTTCAAGACCACGGTTCGCAGGTCTAGTTTAAGAGCTGCTTGGAGATCGGGGATATCTTTTTTGATCAACTGATCCTGCAGGTTGATGGTATTTGTTGAAATGACCACCCGCATTTGATTTTTAATCGCCCAAAGTGCAGAAGGGATGAGATATGCGAGAGATTTTCCCGTTCCGGTGCCGGCTTCGGCTAATAAATGCTGGCTGGCTGAAAAGGCATGGGCAACAGCGCGCAGCATTTCAACCTGTTGAGGACGGTATTCAAAAGATTCGGAGTACTTGGAAAAAGGCCCGCCATGTTCGAGTAGGGATGCAACTTCGTCTTCGTCGAGTGGAGAGGGGTTATCTGCGGGGCGCAAGGTCTGAGCCAATACTTCAGCGCCCATCTTGAGACCGGGCATATCCTGCAGGCGAAGCCTTGCCTGGGAAACGGTTTCCTTCGAGCGTGCTTTCAAGATTTGAGCAAACAACCAGGCAGGGTTCCAATCCAGGTCTTCCCCCAACCGAACGAATTCACTTAGCAATTCCAAGGGAAGGGTAAGTGCGCGTTCGTATAGTTTGAGATAAACCCGGTGGGTCAATTCAGCGTCGTCCAGGCCGCGGTGAGATTGCTTTTCCAGCGACACTCCCAGGGAAACACCAAGCGAAGCCAGCGAATAACGTGGGGTGGTGGGCAGTAAAACCGATGCCAATTCATATGTGTCAACGACTTCGTTGAATTTGAGGATGCCAAAACGTTGCAGAAAAGCCAGGTCGAAATCCACGTGGTGCCCCAGTACGGGTTCTTCGCCTGCGAATTCGATAAATTCAGGCAATACCTCCTTGATCGGAGGGGAATTGCGTACCATTTCGTTCGTGATGCCCGTAAGTTGAGTGATTTCAGGGGGGATCGGTCTGCCCGGGTTGATCAGTTTCGTCCACTTGCCCAGGATTCGTTTACCATCAAATTGCATCGCGCCGATTTCGATGATTGCATCTTTCTTGGGATCGAGTCCGGTCGTTTCGATATCGATTGCCACCATGGGGGACATGCGGGTGATTATACCCTAGGGAATTCTCAAGCATGCTAAAATGGAACGCTGAAGTCTACATGGGAGAAAAACAAGCATGAACATCGAAAATGATTCGCTGAGCTTTACCTGCGATCCGGAAAAGGGGACATTTAGTCTTGGCAGGAATCCAAGCGGAGAAAAGATTTTTGAAAATGCACGCTTGGGGGTGAAATTCAAAAAGGGTAGGCGCCGGATAAAAATACTTTATTCAAATTGGCTCCCATTCACCTGCGAACAAAAAACGAAAACAATATCACCCCATGGGAAAATGAAATTGTTCGAATTCGTCATGGGAGGGAATGAGGAAAACCTTCATCTACATCTAACCTTCGCATTGCCGGAAAAAGAGTCCTTCCTTTTGTGGAAAATCGAAATTGGGAATTTCGGCCAGGAAGCCATCTATCCCGATTGTTTCGATTTGTTTCTTCTCGATGAAAAAGCCGATGGACGGATGGAATTCCTGGAATCCAAACTCCCCGATCAGCTTGCTTTTTTTTCCAATGGATGGCAAAGCTGGGTTTACACGGCCACATATGGAGCCAATGAGCCCATGCGCCAATCCAGGCTGGGAGTATTCCAGGACCCGCAGAACCAGAATTCCACCACCCCCGCGCCGCGCAGGAAAGGGTTATATACATCCGATTTTTTCGGGGTAATTGGTGACCGTTCGAACAGAAAAGGCTTGCTGTTTGGATTCTTATCTCAAAAAGAGCAATTTGGATCGTTGCAGGTAAAGCTTTCAAAGGATAAGAAAATCCAGCTTTGGGCAGCCGGTGATGGCGCAAGGCTTGACCCCGGAAAGAAGATGACTACTGATTGGGCGTGCGCATTCCCAATGGATATAGACCAAAGGGAACCATTTGATCCTTTTATCACCGCCGTTGCCAGGGAAAATGATGTCCCCAAGATGAAAGCCAAACCAACGGGTTGGTGCTCGTGGTACGAGTTCTACCAGGATATCGACGATGAGAAAATTAAACGAAATATCCATGCCATCGATTCGATGCAAGATGAGCTGCCTTTGGATCTGATCCAGATCGATGACGGTTTTGAAGCCCAGATAGGCGATTGGTTTGATTTCAACAAGAAATTCAAGAAGGGCGTAAAACCCCATGCTGATGCGATCCGCGCTGCAAGAAAAATCCCGGGGCTTTGGCTGGCGCCTTTCATCGTGCATAGACGGGCCAAGTTGATGAGGGAACATCCGGAATATATTCTCCGGAATGCAACGGGAAAGCCGGTGAGTAGTGGCTTCAACTGGAATTCCTTCACCACGAGTCTTGATTTATCCAATCCGGATGCAATGGAATATGCCTGTTCGGTGGTAAGGAAAGCAGCTAAGGATTGGGGATTCAACTATCTCAAGCTGGATTTTCTCTACGCAGCTGCCTTGCCAGGCAAGCACCACGACCCTTCGCTGACGAGAGCCCAAGTATTACGCAAAGGCATGGAAGCCATTCGAAAAGCAGTCGGACCGGATGTTTTTCTGCTCGGGTGCGGTGCTCCCCTGGGGTCTATGATCGGTTTGGTGGACGCCATGCGCATTGGCGCTGATGTGTTGGGAAGTTGGCGAACGGAAATGTTCGGCATTCGCTTTATTTTTAACGAAGAACCTCATACTTCTTCTGCGGCGAATAGCATCCAAAATATGCTGACCCGTTCGATTTTTCATAACCATTGGTGGATTAATGACCCCGATGTGCTCTTCGTACGGGAGAAAATGGATCTGACCCTTCCCGAAGTGCAATCTCTTGCCAGTATGATCTTAATGACTTCAGGGATGGTGTTGCTTTCAGAGGATCTGCCAAAGTTGTCACCTCAAAGGTTGGAAATAGCCAAGGCACTGATCCCTCCGCTGGATCAACGCCCCATTGTGCTCGACTGGTTCGACCGCCAAATGCCCTCGAAGGTCCGCCAGGATTTGAAAGGTGCCACTGGGAATTGGAGCCTGGTTTCCCTTTCCAACTGGGACGATCATCAACAATCCCTTCTTCTGGACCTGAAGGCTTTTGGTTTTTCCACGGAAAGTTATTGGGCCAGATCATT
Source organism: Anaerolineaceae bacterium (assembly GCA_041494435.1). Taxonomy (GTDB): domain Bacteria; phylum Chloroflexota; class Anaerolineae; order Anaerolineales; family Anaerolineaceae; genus JBGQAS01. The sequence continues at coordinate 9,804 of JBGQAS010000027.1, forward strand.
CTGGGATGGCAAGACCTATCTTATCGATTCAGAGACTCCGTTGACCATTCCCAGTGTCCCTGCTCATGCGACATTGGTGATGGCCATAAGGGAAAAAGCTGAATCTCAACCTCAATACCTTGGCAGTAATCTACACCTTTCCCAGGGGATGGAAATTGCTGAATGGAAACCCAGGTTAACCGGGGTAGATATTGTAGTTAAACTTCCGCGAACATTTGCTGGAAAAATTGAGATTACGTTGCCAAAAACTCCCCGAAAGATTCAGATGAATGACAAGGAAATCCAATGGTTGTCACTCGGTGATGGACGGTTTGAGTTACCCATCTCTGGCAAATCAAAAAAAGCAAAAGTATCCATCCATTACAAATAAGAAAACTCCCGGGAATTTCCCGGGAGTTTTCTTATAGTTTATTTTTTGGCTTTCTTTGCAGGTGCTGGTTCAGGAATCGCTGGCGGCGTAAACAGTGTTCCGGGCCGATAGAACCTCAATCCTTTGCGAGTCCAGCCTTGTTTTTTCTTGCCCAACCAAACCATCCACCAAATAAAGAAGAAGATCAAGGCAAATGGTCCGACGAGGATGATCACCCAGACCAGGACTGCGTAAACACCCTTCAAAACGTCGATCAATGCCTGGGCAGCATCCTTGAGAATCACAAGCGGCTTCCAGCCTTCCACAGTGATGGGTTGCTCGGGGATCTTGGGTTGCACGGTGACCGTAATGGCAGACATGGCTGCGGATTCGTTGTAGTACTTGATCTGCCCTTGAAGCAGCTCAATCTGTTCCTGGATGGCGGTCAGTTGGTTGAGGACGTCCAGGGCATCTTGGGTCTTCGTGGCTTTGTCCATGAAGATGAGTAACTGAGCCTGGGTGGCCTGGTAGTTCTTCAGCCGGGATTCCAGGTCGACTACTGTGCTGGTGACATCTTCCCCGGAAATATTTTCATCCAGAACATCATTCTTGGGATCGGTGACTTTGGCTTTGATCTGGTCCAAAGCAGAGTTTAACTGGGCTGCAGGTACGCGGACAGTGACCGAGCCATAATAGATTTTCTTATCTCCTACCTGGGATGTTTGATAGACATTGGATGAAACTACAAAACCACCCATCCCTTCTGCCATGTTGGAAATGGCAGTTACTGTGATACTGGGATCATCCACAACAATGGTAAGGGATGCGGTTTTGATGACGATCCTATTAATTTGGGTGGTAATGGCTGGATTTTCTGCGGACGAGTTCGAAGTGAACCCTGAAACTGTGTCCAGGGCTTTAGGCGCTTCTGCCGGCGCAATACCTTGTGCGAGACTTTCCCGATATGCATCGGGGGCTGGAGTTGCCATCGACTTTGCGGCGCAACTTGATAATAAAATGGCAAGA
>JBGQAS010000271.1:0-3672 GCA_041494435.1 Anaerolineaceae bacterium
AGCCTTAAGAAATACGCCAATTATATTTTGATTGTGGGCTCAAACTTGATGTCTTCCACAGAAACATTCGTTCTCGCATCACGTGTAGATGGGCTAATCTTGGTCACCCCAGATATTGGACTCAAACCTGATCAGATTGATAGTCTGATGAAAAACGTGATCACATATAAATGGGAAATTATCGGTTCAGTGCTTGTCAAAATCCGAACAAGCCTTCAGCCTTTCCGAGACCGGCGATGGGTATCTTTATTCGAAAAATACGGGAAAACCATGAGTACAGGACCAGGGAAAATCCGAACTAGCCTGGTCTTAGCAAACAAGCAAATGGCACTTTGGTTCGAAAAACACGGTATGATCCTGGGAAAGAACTCAGCAATCCCGGAAAAAGAAGGCGTTAGTGAAGAACCGAATAAAAACGAAGGTCAGAGTTTATAGGTATGGCCTAACATGTCTATAAGCGTTGACCATCCGTCAGGTTTGTTGGATGTTGTATTCAACAGGTTGGAAAAGGAAGATATCCAGTACTGTTTGCTGCGGGATATCGACCAGATTCCACTTTTGGACACCGGCGGAGAAGTGGATATTCTCGTTCGGGGTGAACAACTACCCAGGCTGACAAGTATGCTTGCAAAGTTTGGTTTTGCACGCCTGCCGTCATGGGGATATGATCCCCACCACTTTTTCGTTGCTTACGAACCGAAAAATGGAGGATGGTTGAAGCTGGATGTCATCAGTGAAATTGCTTATGGAAAACCAATACCTATCCTGAGGACGAATCTGGGAGTTCATTGTCTAAGGCATCGCAGGAAGATTGGTAATTATTTTGCGCCATCCCCTGAAGACGAATTGTTTACTTTACTTTTCCATTGCATCCTCGATAAAGGACAATTCGATAGAGGGAAACAAAACCGGTTATTGATATTATGCCAACAGATTCGAGAGGAAAAATATCTCACAGCATTGCTACAAACCTATATAACGCCGGATATGGATTGCCAACAACTGGTGGACAAGATCGTTGCCGGGGATTACCCTTCGCTTCTCAGTCAGAAAAAGGGAATCCTTGCGAGATACATAAAAGATCACCGGGTAGTCGTCTTCCTCAGGCTGATTTTTTACAAAATATTAAGAAAGTTGAATAAATGGATGACCTCCTTACAGCCACAGTCCATAATGGTTGCTCTCTTGGCACCCGATGGAGCTGGTAAATCATCTCTGGCAGCTGGAATTCAGAAGTCTTTTTATTCTCCTGTTAAAACAATTTACATGGGTTTATACCAAAAAAAAAAGAAAGAACAAGTCGTTCATCGAATTTTTCGGATTTCCATAATTTGGCAGATAGCCAATCTTTGGTGGAGGTATTTACTCGGATATTATCATCGCTCGCGTAGACATTTGGTCATTTTCGATCGTTATTCATATGATGCCTGGTTGTCTCGCAATGATTCAACTTGGGTAAAGAGAACCCGCCGTTGGCTATTAGCACATTCATGCCCTGCACCTGATTTAGTATTTTTATTAGATGCACCTGGTGAAATCCTTTACAAGCGAAAACACGAGCACAACATTACATTCCTGGAGGGTCAACGCCAATCTTATCTCTCGCTGCAAGCTAGATTACCGAAAATGCAGATTATTGATGGCTTAGCAAACGTCAAAGAAGTAAAGCAAGCGGTGATCCATCGCATTTGGGGAAGAATTGTTCAAATTCAGTCAGGTTTTAAAGTGAGCAATGGTTATCCATCAGATCAGGTGGAGCTCCCTTCGGAACATAAAAAGAAAATAGCGTACGTTGTTTCCCACTTTCCAAAGTTAACCGAGACTTTTATTCTTGATGAAATGATAGCCATAGAACAAAACGGTCTTTCAATCGAGTTGTTTCCTCTCATTCGAGACCGTTCAAAGGTGGTTCACCCGGCAGCCAAACCATTCATGATGCGTGCTCATTTCCAACCATTCATCTCATTGGCGATTCTAAAAGCAAACCTTTTCTATTTCAAACGAAAACCAGGTGAATATCTTGACACACTTTATTCTGTGCTTAAAAGTACTTGGGGGAGCTATCGTCTTTTTATTGGGTCTATAGGAATTTTCCCTAAATCGGTTTTCTTTGCTTATCAAATGGCCGTGGAAGGCATTACCCATGTCCATGCTCATTTCGCTAGGCATGCTACTACAACTGGATTTGTGATCCAGCGAATGGCTAATATTCCATATAGTTTTACGGCACATGGGAGTGATATCCATTGCGACCGGCATATGCTTCGCGAGAAAGTCGCTGAAGCCGATTTAGTCGTACCCATATCAAATTTCAACCAAAAGGTGATTCTAGACGAATGTAAAGGGCAGTATTTGGATAAGCTCAAAGTCATCCATTGTGGGGTTGATACTCAACAGGCTTTCAAGCCACGATCCTGGGATGAAGATATTGAGAATAGCAACACTATTTCCATTATATGCATAGGAACCTTACATGAAGTCAAAGGTCAAACTTATCTCATTACTAGCTGCAAAATTCTGAAAGAAGCCGGTTACAACGTTGTGTGTCACTTTGTTGGCGATGGGCCCGACCGACCTTCTCTTGTTAAACAAGCCGCCCAAGATGGGTCAGATAGCATCATCTTCCACGGGGTTCTCACCCGACCTGAGATTATTCAAATGCTTCAAGAAATGGATATCGCAGTAACACCAAGCGTACCAGCGCGCGATGGAAGGCGTGAAGGTATCCCAATCGTGGTCATGGAAGCAATGGCGAGTGGACTCCCAGTTGTCGCAAGCAATATTTCTGGTATCCCGGAACTGGTCGAAGACAATAGAAACGGCTTTCTTATTCCTCCTTGTGATGTTGGTGCATTAGTCGCTGCCATTGAGACGCTTATCCAAGAGCCTGGCCTGCGCAGGCAATTTGGGATGGCAGGCAGGGAAAAGATCGAAAAAGAATTCTCACTCCAAATAAACGCGGCCAAACTTGCTCAATACTTTCATTCGGATGAACTACCATGATAATACTATTCTGGATGGCGCTAGTTGTAATTGCCTATACCTACTTGCTTTTTCCATTGATTGTTTTTCTACGTGGACTATTTTTCAGAGAACCCTATACTAGTGCTGAAATCGAATGCACTGTGAGCATAGTTATTGCAGCATACAATGAAGCCAGGTCTATCGGTAAAAAACTGGATAATCTACTGGCATTAAATTATCCAAAAGAGCGTTTGGAGGTGATTATTGCCTCGGACGGTTCGACTGATGAAACAGATGAGATCGTAAAGCGATACGGAGGATACGGCATTAAACTGCTCTCTTTACCACGCTTGGGAAAGGCTAATGCGCTAAATGCCGCAGTAAAGGCTTCCGACGGAGAAATAATTGTCTTTTCGGATGCCAACAGTATGTTCACACAGGATGCCTTACACGCTTTGATCAATCCTTTCGCTGATTCCAAGATCGGTGGTGTCGCTGGAAACCAATGTTATCAAAGCAAGAAAGAGCTCAAAGTAAATCGTAGTGAACAAACCTATTGGAATTTTGATCGGCTATTGAAAAAATCCCAGAGCAGGGCGGGAAATGCTATTTCTGCAACCGGAGCAATTTATGCAATCCGCCGTTCTTTGTTCCAATCGATACCTGTTGGTGTGACGGACGATTTTATTACATCCACCAGAGTGATCG
>JBGQAS010000347.1:0-2864 GCA_041494435.1 Anaerolineaceae bacterium
CACGGAGGGAGCACTTTCCCGATTTTGGGTTAGTCTTTCAGCCGTTTCCTTGACGATTGCTCTTGGGTGAAGTATATTAAGAATCCTTCATTACAGATGCCCCTGTAGCGCAATTGGATAGAGCGTTTGCTTGCGGAGCAAAAGGTTGCAGATTCAAATTCTGCCAGGGGCACAGAATTATTTAGCTCATATTTTTTAGGCAATCGACATAAGATAAAGAGAGGCATTTCAAATTCTTCAAAGTGCATCTTAAAGAATGTCAAAATTCTAGGGAGGAAATCTTTTATGAATCAAGAATCATCCGCGATTGATAACATTGTAAATAAATTAAATAAAGCGAATTACCCATTTATATTCAAATTGAATCCAGATGTTGATGACGAAACATATTTCTTTATAAATCATTCAAGTGCAATTCTTATAAATAAACCAGAATTAGAAAATGAGGATTTATCATTTTCACTTTTAGCAAAGAATGCCATACAAGTATGGCCATATTATCAAATTGCACCTTATCAGAATAGCAGAGAAAATATTACACAACGATTTGCCGATATTGTGAGATTATCAACAGACTCTTGGCATGTTTGGAAAAAAGGTTTTTTGTCTCTAGAGGAACTAAGAAAAGTCATAGAAAATATCGAAAAAAGTAAATTAGAATTTCTGATAAAGCAAATTGAAAACTATGAAACCTATTCTAAATCTATCCCATTGATGGATTAAAAATAAACACTAGAATCTTTTCGTGTCATAAAAACAAATCCCTGTGAGCTCAGCTTAACAGCACAGGGATTTGTTTTGTTATTTTTTAGAATTCTGTGATGGTCTTTAATTCAATTTCCGGATACACCTGCCCCACCGCTGGGGGCATAGGATTGTAAACCCACTCAATATCCACTATCCCTACATTACCCAAAAGTGTCTTTTTATAGCCATTGAATGTGCCTCTTACAAGCACGTCCACGAAGTTGAAGTCCATGCAGAACACCGCCACCTTGGCGCCGACCGGGATGGCTTTCAGTTCATCATCGAACACACCCGTGGCAAACGCCAAGCGTCGGCTATCGGCTGCCTGGCACTGGATGATGGGGATGATAGTTGGGAAGCCATCTTCCTTGATATAGGAAAGGAACTTCAATGAGGTCAGCCCATTGAACAAGGTTTCGATAAATGGCATAAGGATGCGTTCTCTATTGCCTGTCTTTTGACCACCCTTGGTGAGCAGGGTTTTCACCGCCGCCCCGATGATGCCGTTCATGGGCAGGGGGGCCTTTTCGGAGACCTCCAGCAAATCGAAATAGTGGACGGTGTTGATCCCGAAATACGTGTTGTAGCGGAACATGGGGATCAGGTTCATACTCTCATATTCGGGACCCTCTTTTGCCAGATGCGTCCAGGTGGCTTTTCCGCGCCACATTTGCCGGGCAACGGTCATGATGAGAAAGCTGACATCATGATTCTTTTGAATATATTGCTTGCTCACCCCGGTGACAAACTCACCTGCCAGCAGCTCCTTGGGTCCATTGGCTCGCATGGAAGTGATCAGGGTGATATGCGGAAGCCCTTCGAAGTTCTTCGAAGCCAGCAGCCCAACCTTTTCGGCGGGGATGAAAATCTGGATATCTTCGGGACTGAATTCATGTTTGATGGTGGTCATGGGTTCTTCCTCCTCATTGAGTCTCAACATCCACTGACGGGTTTCGCCTGTGGGTGCACAATTTCTTTCTGTTCGCCTTCTTCGAGACGGGTGGATCCGCTCCACTGAACAATTGCAGGGTTCACTCCTGATAGACGGGCAGCATTAGCCAATTCTTCCATGGTCTCGCGGGTGAGAAGTTCGGCGCGGCTGAGCTTCCAATCAAGTCCCAAGCGAAAATATTTATCTTTGCATAGGTTGTTGAACGCCAGCAAATCCCAGCGGGTCACGGAACCCTTGGCTTTCTCTGCAATGAACGCACCTATCATTTCCACGTTCTCTTTACGGGCTGTGCAATCCGGAATTAAGGGTGTGCGTATCCACAGATCGCTGGGTGAAGGGTGAGTATGGAGATAGCTCGCCAGGTAACTAAGCGTGTCCAAAACCGGTTCCTGGGGAGCATGAGTGTATTCCTGGTGCAACTTGGGGTCGCCTTCCTTCAGGTCGTACAGTACCAGGTCGGTGTAGGGCAGGATGGCTTCTAATGCTTCTCGCCGGACAATGCCACAAGTATCGATGGCAGTGTGGATGCCCTGCTCTTTTAGTCCCTTAAGAAGAGCAGCAACGAACTTCCATTGCAGGGTGGATTCTCCCCCGCTGATGGTCACTCCCCCACCCGATTTATGGTAATACTCACGGTCCTTGAGCACTTCGTGGAGCAATTCATCGACGGTCCATCTCTTCCCCAACAATTCCAAGGCATTCCCCGGGCAAGTTTCGGCACAGGCTCCACAGCCATCGCATAAGGAACGATCGATATAGATGCCGCTTTCTTTCATTGTCAAAGCAGCCTTGGTGCATGTCTCCAGGCAGGTCTTGCAACCCAGGCAGCGCATCCCTATCCAATGGATCTGAGGTTGGGACGAGATGCTCTCAGGGTTGTGGCACCACAGGCACTGCATGGGGCAGCCCTTCATGAAAACCGTGGTGCGGATGCCGGGCCCGTCCTCGGTGGACATGCGCTGGATTTCCAGTACCAGCCCGGTCAGGGAAGTATCTTCAACGCTCATGAATCTTCCTAGATTCGGCTGTGGCTGATGCGGGCAATCACTTCGTCCTGCAACTCCCTACCCACCGTGACGAAGTAAGCGTTGTAACCGGTGATGCGCACGAGCAGGTGGCGATAATCCTGGGGATGCTTTTGGGCGTCACGGAGCATATCGGCATC
>JBGQAS010000040.1:0-10020 GCA_041494435.1 Anaerolineaceae bacterium
CCCGCGAGCCATCTGATGGATCATTTCTATCGCAGAATCGTAGTTTCCCCAGGATAGATCCAATCCACCGGTTCTCTCCAGGTTTAGGATTCCATTCTCCCAGCACTCCATGGCAAAGGCGATGGAATTGCCGCAGGAAATGGTATCGATCCCGTAAGTGTCACAATAGAAATTCATCTCCAGGATCTGGGCGGTATTAAAAATATCATTGTTCGTCCCAAGGGCGCCAATCGTTTCGTATTCAGGACCATCGATGAAGACTGTCTCGCCTTTGTAGGGGCCAGTTTGAAGATGAAAATGGGGAACCCCATGAGCACATGCCAAAGTACAGCCGTACCAGCAGCCATCATGACCACTGTGATCGAACATGGCTTTCCAAATCTCGCCAGCAATTTGCTTGGCGCGGGGATCAGATCCAAAGCGGAAATTCTGGATGGGCAGCAGATCAAATTTGCTCATGATCTCCACCAGGTACGGGGTGCCCGTTTCACCCATGTCGTTTTGAACCTTGTCGAAATCGGCAATTTCCTTGTTCAGGCGTTTACCGGCTTTTCGTACCAGTGCGATATCCGCACATCCGTTGCTATCCCCGCTTACCTGGGTGTACTTCTCAACCACAGCTTTGATATGCTTATCGCGGAATACTCGTCCACAGCCTCCGCGGGCAGCTTGTTTAATGCGAATTTCCTTGCGCCTGGCATCGTAAAAGCTGAAATTCAAGCAGCTCATCGCTACATGGTCAGCACCCTGCCCTGCAGAAATGACGGAAATACCCCGCATCTCTTTTTCATTTTGCGCATATGCTTCAGTCAGCAGCCGGTTGATGATGTGAGTATCCACCAGGTCGTAGTCTGCTTCTTCAATGGTGACTTCGCCTTTGTCCCCGTCGATAAATATCACAACATCTTTATCATTTTTTCCCTGGATTTCGAGTGCATCCCATCCGGAGAATTTCAGGTAAGGACCAAAGTACGCGCCTACATTGCTGTCGATGACCGAATCCGTGAGAGGCGAAATGGTTACAACGGTGCTTTTTCCCGAACCGGGGTAAGCTGTAATACCACCAATCGGTCCGCCAGCAACGATCAATTCATTTTCCGGGTCATTCCACTTGGTGTTGTCCTTTATTCCATTCCAAAGCAACCATAAACCAAAACCGCGTCCACCGGTGAATAATTCCTTCATCTTCGGAGTCACGGGTTTGGATTCAAGTTTTTTCTTCGTCAGGTCAATATATAAGGTGCGATTGGCATATCCATGAACTACCGGCTGTAGGTCGTATTTAAAAGTAGTCAGGATTTTTTGATTTGCCCGAATATTTCTGGAAGTAATTTCTGTCATGGCACCTCCGAGCGCGCTTGGATTATACCCATTTCAGGAGATGCTGCGAATTCTGTGGCTGTCATTCTCTATCAAGTAGAAAGTCACGTAGCAGATTGTCCCAATGCTATAATTTCGGGATTGTGAACATCAAGGAATGGTTTACCACTCCCCGGGTGGCAACTTCCCTCACCAGCGGAAATCTGGTTAACACTCAACTGGATGCAATTGGGGTCGGCATTGCTTCCGTGGGTGGAGTATTCCTACCAGTTTTCCTATCCCGATTAAATGCCTCCAGCCTGATCATTGGCCTGGTTGCAGCTCTTCCCTCCATTACCGGTTTATTGATGGCACTCCCTGCAGCTCAAATCCTGGAAAGACAAAAGAACATCATCCCCTGGTATAGCATTACCCGCTTGATTTTCCTGGCAGGTTATACCCTTACCGGGGCAGTCATTATTTTTGCCCCCAAAACGATGTGGATCCCGGCAATAATAGCCATATGGGCATTGATCAGCATCCCTCAAACCGTCCTCTCAATTACCTTTAATGTAGTAATGAATCACATTGCAGGAGACGATGGACGCTTTGAATTGATGTCCCGTCGATGGTCCATCCTCAGCCTGGTCACTGCTGTTTCGGTATTCCTGGCAGGTCTATTACTGGAGAAACTTCCCTTCCCCTTGAATTACCAGATCATGTTCATCGTTTTTTCGTTGGGAGGAGTGCTTGCCTACATCGGGTCCAATTCGCTTGTTATTCCTCCAGCTGTCAAGAGCCCCAAGAAACGAGCTGTCCGTCCACAACCAAAGTTGTTGGCAAGAATTTGGAATGAGAAACCATTCGTGAACGTTGTCGTCAAGCGGTTCGTCTTTCTTTTTGGAACCGCCATGATAGCACCTTTATTTCCACTCTATTACGTCCGTGAAGCCAACCTCTCCGACGCATCCATTGCATTGATCAGCACCGTCCAAACGGGTATCTTGGTCTTTGGTTATTTCTTCTGGATGGCTCGTTCCAGGAAAACCGGAACGCGAAGATCTCTCTTGATTACTACATTGGGATTGGCGTTTTACCCATTGCTGATTTCGTTTACTCATAATGCCATTGGTCTGGTAGTCATTGCCGGTGTGGCTGGTGTTTTTCAGGCTGGGGTGGATTTGACTTTCTTCGATGAACTCATGAACACCGTTCCTCCTGGTTCCAGTTCCACTTTTGTAGCGTTTTACCAGGAAGTTCAATATTCTTCCGCAATCATAGCTCCTTTATTAGGAACATTCCTCGCTGGAACAATTGGCTACTCCACATCCCTCATGATAGGGAGTGGTTTTCTCTTTGCCGGGTTCATCCTCTTTGCCACCTCCCGAAAAGCAGTCGCACGTCAGGAAATACATCATTCTTGACGATTCATCCAATCGTTCGTAGAATGGACGGAGTACGTTCGACTATATTTGGAGGCAAAGAATGAATATTCCTGCAGATTTAAAATACACAAAGACCGATGAATGGGTAAAAGTTGATGGCAATATTGCGACCATTGGTGTAACCGATTACGCCCAGCAACAACTTTCCGATATTGTTTATGTAGAGATCACACCTGCGAAAGGTGAAACAGTCAAGAAAAACACCCCATGCGCTACGGTTGAATCCGTTAAAGCAGCTGCAGATGTGAATCTTCCTGTATCTGGTAAAGTTCTCGAAGTCAACGAATCCCTAAGCTCCACACCTGAAGCCATCAATTCCGATCCTTACGGAAAAGCCTGGATGGTGAAGATTGAATTATCGAACGCGGGTGAGGTTGCGGAACTTATGGATGCCAAAGCCTACGATGCCTATTGTCAAGGTCGAGGCCATTAATGTTTATCCCACATACAGACGCTGAACGAAAAGAAATGCTGAAAGTTATCGGCGTCAGCAAAATTGAAGATCTCTTTAAAGATATCCCTGAAAAAGTTCGGTTTCCAAAGTTGAATCTTCCTCCAGCGCTTTCTGAAATGGAAGCGTTTGAACAAATCCAGGGTTTTGCCGATGCCAATGAATCCACCCATGAACTTATGTGCTTCCTGGGTGCAGGTGCCTACAACCACTACATTCCCGCTGCCGTGGATGCCATCATCAGCCGTGGAGAATTCGCCACCGCCTATACACCTTACCAACCCGAAATCTCCCAGGGTACTCTCCAATCCATTTTTGAATACCAGAGTGTGATGGCTTTTCTCACCGGCATGGAAGTCTGCAACGCCTCTCATTACGATGGCGCCACCGCAGTTGCCGAAGCCGGCGTGATGGCATATCACAACTTTCGTGGCAAACGGAACAAGATCGTTGTATCCCCTTCGCTCAATCCACAGTATCGCTCCGTTTTATGCACTTACCTTTGCGGGTACGAAGACATTCAGATCACTGGCGGTAATCCTCAGCAGGATCCTTTCCTTGAGCCTGACCAATTGATCTCGCAAATTGATGACAACACGTCTTTGGTAATTGTTCAATACCCTGATTTCCTTGGGCGTATTTTTGACCTTACAAAGCTGGCCACGGCAGCCCATGAAAAAGGTGCCTTATTTGCCGTTGCGGTCAACCCCATGGCATTGGGCATGCTGAAAACCCCTGGTGAAATGGGCGCGGATATTGTCACAGCGGAAGGCCAACCTTTGGGCTTGCCCCTTTCATTTGGTGGCCCCTATTTAGGCATTTTCTGCACGAAAAAGGAATATGTCCGGAAAATGTCGGGCCGTCTCGTGGGCGAAACCGTGGATGCTAAAGGACGAAAGGGTTATGTCCTCACTCTTACCGCGCGAGAACAGCATATCCGTCGTGAGAAAGCCACGTCAAACATTTGTACCAACCAGGGATTGATGGCCCTGGCAGCCACCGTTTACCTAAGCTTGCTTGGTAAGACCGGTCTGCGCCAGGTTTCAGAACTTTGCTATCACAAGGCACATTACGCCGCGGGCGAAATAGCCAAAGTCAAAGGCTATGAAGTCATCACGAAGTCGCCTTTCTTCAACGAGTTTGTTGTGAAATGTCCGCAGGAAGTTGAAGACATTAATGTTCATTTACTGGATCATGGAATTCTAGGTGGATACGACTTGGGAAAGGTTTACCCCTCCCTCAAGGCTCACATGCTCATCGCTGTAACCGAGATGAACCACAAGGAAGACATCGATCAGCTTTGTGCCATTTTGAACGAGGTGGATCATGAGTGAACCTACCATTTACGAGCTGTCTTCCACAGGACGGACCGGCGTTACCTTCCCCGAGCCGGATGTTCCCAAGTCTACAGTTCCAGAAAGCCTTATACGGAAGGATTTGGCTCTGCCCGAATTATCCGAAGCCGATGTCATTCGTCATTTCACCCACCTTTCCAAGCTGAATTATTCCATTGATGAAGGTTTTTATCCTTTGGGTTCTTGCACCATGAAATACAACCCCAAGGTGAATGAAGCTGCCGCCAGGTTGGCTGGTTTCGCGTATTCCCATCCTCTTCAGCCTGAAGAGACCATCCAAGGTAACCTGGCATTGATGTTCCACCTGCAGGAATGGCTTAAGGAGATCAGTGGTTTTTCCAGTGTCTGCCTGGAACCTTCAGCGGGTGCCCAGGGAGAAATGGTGGGCGTTGCCATCATCCATGCTTATCACCGCTCTACCGGTGGCTCTAGCCGGCGGAAGATGCTGATCCCCGATTCAGCGCATGGTACCAACCCCGCTAGTTCTGCCATGGAAGGTTTTGAAATCGTCAGCGTCCCCACCGACCTTCACGGTAACGTGGATTTGAATATCCTCCGTTCTTTATGTGATGAGAATACCGCCGGGATCATGCTCACCAACCCCAACACACTGGGATTGTTCGATCAGAATGTCGTAGAAGTAGTCGAGATTGTCCACAAAGTTGGTGGTCTCGTTTATGGCGACGGTGCAAATCTGAACGCGCTCCTGGGTGTATTGCGTCCTGCTGATATCGGCATCGATGTGATGCATTTCAACCTTCACAAAACATTCTCCACACCCCACGGTGGTGGTGGTCCTGGTTCAGGTCCCGTGGGTGTCTGTGAAAAGCTGGTGGATTTTCTTCCTGACCCCGTCGTCGATATAGTGGAACCCGCCACGGATGAATTACCGGCATTGTACGGCTTCCGCAAACCAAAAAAGACCATCGGCAGAGTGAAGTCTTTCCACGGTCAATTCGGTATGCTGGTCCGGGCTTTTGTCTACATCAGTATGCACGGTCCCGATGGACTCAAAAAGGTAGCCGAACATGCTGTTCTCAATGCCAATTACATCCAGTCAAAGTTGAAAAATGTTTACCCGGTTCCGTACGACCGCATCTGCATGCATGAGTTCGTCATGGAAGGCAAATTGGCAGACGCACCTCATATTATTGCGCTTGATATTTCTAAACGCTTGATGGATTACGATTTTCATCCCCCAACCAATTACTTCCCCTTGATTGTTCCTGAGGCTTTGATGATCGAGCCAACGGAAACCGAGAACAAACAATCCTGCGACCGGTTCATCGATGCCTTGATCAAAATTGCAGAGGAAGCGAAAACTCATCCGGAATTGCTGAAGGAAGCCCCGCACAACACCCCGGTCGGGCGGTTGGATGAGGTAAAGGCAGCCAAGGATCTTGTACTCTGCTGCTGGCTTCCCGAATAAGTGATGAATTCTGGTAATTTGGCGAAATATTTATTGTTATTAACTTGCAATGTTTAAGTGATTGAATTTCCATTGGAACGCTTCATAATATTAAGTGGCAATGAAGGAGGCGAGCGGTATGATGAAAAAAATGAATAATAATGGCCAGGGAATTGTTGAATATGCATTAATCCTTCTTCTTGTTGTCATGGCAGTAATTACGGTCCTGACTATTCTAGGCCCAGCTGTCGGCGCCACTTTTAGCCGGATTATCGCTGCAATCTAAGCACCCCTTAGCCTTTTGAAAAACGACCAGCTTTCGCTGGTCGTTTTCATTTATTTCAACTTTTGACTCACAATTTCTTTCCCAAGGTCCAACGCCTTCTGCAACCCGGTGGGGTCTTTACCTCCAGCTTGAGCAAGGTTGGGTCTGCCCCCCCCACTCCCGTCAATTTCAACGGCTATCGCTTTGGCAATTTCACCGGCCTTCAATCCCTTTTTCACCAGGTCTTCCGAAAGGGAAACAATGATCAAAGGATTTCCATTGCTCACGGTTGCCAGGATGGCAACTCCGCTCGGATGCTTCACCTTGAATTCATCTGCCATTTGGCGCAGCGAATCCGCATCTGATTCCTCGACGATCAGACAGATCAAGGCTACCCCATTTACCTGTTCAACCTTGTCCAATTGGCCTGCAAAAGCATTTTGAGCCAACTCGGATTTGTACTTGGCAACTTCCTTGCGGGTTGAGCTGAGCTCGTCTACAAGGTCTTCAGCCTTTTCATGGATTTGATCTACGCTCGCCGATAAGATCCTGGCAGACATTTTCAACAGCTTCATCCTCTTTTGCACTAGCTCATACGCCTTGTGTCCTGTGACTGCCTCAATTCGTCGGATGCCAGCTGCCGCCGAACTTTCATTGGTGATCAGAAATATCCCTACATCTCCGGTTGTATTGGTATGCGTCCCACCACAGAGTTCATAAGAAAAGGGTGTTCCTTCGCCGATGGAAATGGTGCGGACAGTTTCGCCATATTTCTCACCGAACAAGGCCATAGCTCCCTCGGAGATGGCTTGCTTCAATGGTTTCTCCACCACCACCAGGGGATAATCCTGCATGATCCGTTCGTTTACGTTGGCTTCGACATGTTCAATTTGTTCTTCAGTCATCGCCTCGGGGAAGGAAAAGTCAAATCTCAACCGCTCCGGAGCCACCAATGAACCTGCCTGGCGTGCCTGGGGACCTAATACTTTCTGAAGTTCAGCATGCAGCAAATGAGTTGCTGTGTGGTTGCGCATGATGTCACTGCGGCGGACAGTGTCAACCTTCGCCACGCAGGCATCTCCAACCTTGGGTTCCCCTTTTTCCACCTCTCCGGAAAGGATGATCATTCCGGTCGTCGGGCGCGAAGTGGTTTTTACCGATATCATCCAGTTCTTGCTCTCAATAAGCCCGGTGTCCGAAACCTGCCCGCCGGATTCAATGTAAAAGCAGGATTTCGGTAGAACAATCTCCACGCAATCCCCGGATTTCGCAGATGGAATAGATTTTGAATCTTTTATGATTGCCAGGACCGTTCCTTCAACTTCCATCGTTGAATAAGGGTCATAAGCAACCCCTTTGGTACCTAACTTTTTCTCAGCGATCAACTTCTTGAGAATCTCTGCGTAGATTTCTGGATCCTCTTCCATATTGGCATCGCTTTCCTTCCAGACGCTGGAGGTCACCCGGTGTTCCTCCATCGCATTTCGGAAACCCGCTTCATCCACCTCGAATCCTTTTTCCCTGGCAATATCTCGGGAAATCTCAAAAGGTAATCCATGCGTGGAATACAGTTCAAATGCAAGCTTACCATCCAAGGTACCACCTGTTGGGATCTTACCCAACAACTCATCCAGGTGAGAAAGCCCCGTATCCAAAGTTCGCGAAAATCGTACTTCTTCACGGGTAATGTTATCCAAAATCGATAATTTATTCTTGACCAATTCGGGATAAGCCTCACCGTAGAGCTTTATTACAATTTCAGCAACTTTCGCCAGGAACGGTTCGTTCAGTCCTATCTTGGACCCAAACCGTGCTGCTCGTCGGATGATCATGCGGCAAATGTAGTTCCGTCCTACATTCCCAGGAACCACCCCATCAGCAATGAGGAAGCATGCCGCCCGGCAATGGTCTGCGATCACACGGAAGGGGGTCGAATTGTTTTTCCATTCCTTCTCATTTTTACCAGACAACTTCATCGTTTCTTGGATCAATGGAAAGAATAAGTCCGTGGTGTAGTTTGAGGTCACCCCTTGGATGATGGAAACGACTCTTTCAAACCCCATACCTGTATCGACATGTTTCATTGGCAAGGGTTCAAGTTTTTCCGAATTATTCCGGTTGTACTGGATGAAGACCAGGTTCCAAAGCTCAACAAATCGTTTGCAATCTCCATTTAACCGACAAACATGTCCGGGCACATCCTTCTTATCGCAGAACTCCAAACCGCGGTCGTAATGGATTTCGCTGTCTGGTCCGCAGGGACCGGTATCTGCCATTTCCCAAAGATTATCTTTTCTTCCAAAGAATTGCACATGGGTTGGATCCACTCCCGGTTGTTTGAGCCAGATCTCTTGTGCTTCCGTGTCTGTTGGAATAGTCCCCAGCTCATCTTTAAAACAAGTACACCAAAGCCTGCTCTTATCCAGCTTCCAAACTTTAGTCAGCAATTCCCACGCCCATTCGATGGCTTCTTTCTTGTAATAATCACCGAAGGACCAGTTTCCCATCATCTCAAAAAAGGTGTGGTGATAGTCATCCCGGCCTACATCATCCAGGTCGTTATGTTTTCCGGATACCCGCATGCATTTTTGAGAATCCACCACCCTCTTGTGTGCTGGTTTTTCGATCCCCAGGAAAACGTCCTTGAATTGGACCATGCCAGCGTTGGTGAACAGCAAGGTTGGATCTCCACCCGGCACCAGGGAGGCAGAAGGGACGACCGAATGCCCTCTCTCAACGAAGAAGTTGATGAATTCTTTCCGAATTTCTGCACCTGATTTAACCATCTGTTACTCCCGGGTATGTTCTGTAGATGAATGCCATTATATTCTATGGCTAAGTGTGAATCAACTTAAAATCAGGGCAGAGTCGCCGATTCTGAAAGGTTAATACAAAACACTGCCGATGGAAACCGGCAGTGTTTTTGGATACGACTAGGATTATCTTGATACCGCGAGTTTAATCATTTTCCCTTCAGGCGATAAGGTCATTCTTGCAAATTGGGTAAAGTTCTTGGTAAAGATCGTTGCCTGTTTGCGGAAAGTAACTACCGTTCGACCGGTATACTTGGAGATGGTCGGATTCTGCAGACCAGTTTCATTTGCAGGTCCGTGCGATGCTACCTGGAAATACTCCCCGGTGATTTCCGGTTCGGCATCATCCAATCCAGGCAGGTAACCCTTGAGGATTTGCTTCGCTTGCGAAACCAAATCGCCATTTTTATCACGCGGATTATTCTCAACGATTTCCACTCCAAAATCGGTTACCGTTTGGAACTCGGGTTGAACGGTCATATGAGGCAAGGGTCTGTATTTTGCCGTAATTTGCTTTTTACTGAAGAGCGGATCCCCATATAGGACGAAGGAGAGAATGGTCTTCTGGTCTTCCCCATCGAGGAAACCCTGCCTCTTGTTCATCTCTTTCGCCAACTCAGCTTTGGCTTTCATCAAAGCCTCGCCTACGGTCACGCCATCTTTAACCATCTTCCAGAAACAATTCCCCAGGAGATCACCACCAATCAAGGGCGTATTCATCGAACCGTAGGAAATTCCGGTGGATCCAACGAAAGCTCTGGTTCCAAGCGAGATGAACTTCAACGCCAGCGAATTTTGATCGTCTTTTCCCACCGTGTGCGCCCCGTAGCAGGCTTCCGAAAAAATAACCTTGGGTGAGGTGAAATACTTATTGATATCCAGTGGAGATATTGCCACGGGGTATTCAGTGCTATCCCTCTTCTCCGTAGGGTCTTTTTGCCCGTACCAATCAGCCGAATCGATCAGACCATGCAGGTTATAGTA
>JBGQAS010000061.1:0-8451 GCA_041494435.1 Anaerolineaceae bacterium
AGTGAATCGACGGCTTTCAAAGCCACATAACAAGCCCGACCTGCGGCAGCACGATCTGTTTTGATCGTTTTCCAAGGGGCAGTGGTATCCAGGTATTTGTTCACTTCGCTTGCCAAAGACATGGTGAGGGTTATTGCAGAGCGAAGGTGAACTGCTTCATATTCCGTTGCGATCTCCGGGAAAGCTTTCTCCACCTTTTCCAACAATTCTTTGTCCATTGCTTCCAGGGTTCCAGGTTCAGGCACCTTCCCGTCCCAGTTTTTGTAAGTGAAAGCCAGCACCCGGTTTGCCAGGTTTCCCCAGGTTGCTACCAGTTCATCATTATTGCGATGGAAAAAATCATCCCAATCCCAATCGGAATCACGGGTTTCGGGCATGTTGACTGTGAGGTAATAGCGCAGGGGGTCGGGGTCGTAGCGGGAGAGGAAATCCCTGCCCCAGACTGCCCAATTGCGACTGCCACTGATCTTTTGTCCCTCCAGGTTCATCCATTCGGTCGCGGGCACGTTATAGGGCAACACCATGGGTGCTTTTGTCGAGCTTCCCATTTGAGCATCGAATTCAGCGCCAGCACCGAGTAACTCCCCTGGCCAGATAATGGCATGGAAGGGGATATTATCCTTGCCGATAAAATACAGCGTTTGGGATTCGGGTTTTTGCCACCAGTCCCGCCAAGCTTCGGGTGTGCCGTTCAGCTTGGCCCATTCGATGGACGCGGAAAGGTAACCGATAACTGCTTCAAACCAGACGTAAAGGCATTTCCCTTCCCAACCTTTGACCGGTACGGGGATGCCCCAATCCAGGTCGCGGGTGATCGGACGTCCGTGCAATTTATCGGCAGCCATCTGTCCCAGTGATTGGTTGATCACATTCGGGCGCCAGAAGGATTCGCGGGTTTTGAGGAAATTCTCGATCGGTCCTTGAAGTTCAGCCAGGTCGAAATAGTAGTGCTCGGTTTCCCGTAATTCGGGTTTGGACCCATCAATCTTCGATCTTGGTTCTATCAGTTTGGTCGGATCCAGAAGATTCCCACAATTGTCACATTGGTCGCTGCGGGCATTGGTGAACCCGCAAATATAGCAGGTACCTTCCACATAACGGTCGGGCAGGAACCGGCTTTGGGCAGGAGAAAACCATTGAAGTTGCTTATCGGTGTAAAGCAATCCATTCTTCAATAATGCTTTGAACATTGCCTGTGAAACGTTGGAATGGTTTTCCGTGTGGGTGCTGGTGAACAGGTCATAGCTAATGCCCATTTTCTGGAAAAGGTCCAAAAAAGTGGCGTGATAACGTTGGTAGACTTCCAGCGGGGTGGTCTTTTCCGCATCCGCGCGGATGGTGGTTGGTGTTCCGTGGCTGTCTGAGCCGGAAACCATGAGCACCGGGTGCCCTTGCAGGCGGTGGTAGCGGGCGATGATATCTCCTGGCAGGTGGGAACTGGTGAGATTACCCACATGGATCTCGGAATTGGCATATGGCCAGGCGACGGCAGCCAGAACTGGTTGAGACATGATTACCTCTTGATATGATTGTTGAGCAATTCTATCATGAGCTAAAATCCCCCAGCTGATTGTTGAGTTAAAGATAGAGCATTCAAAACGGATTCATTGAAGGAAATGAACTTGGTTGATAATATTTTTTCTTCAAGAATGGAAAAGATGCTGGTGGAATTTTTAGTTATTAGGGAAACTTCTTCTCTACCGAGCAACTGGTCCATTTGACCACTTTTTGCCACTAATCCCAATAAACACAAGGAACGAACTTCGTTAGGTGTCTGCCTATGAATAATTTTTGTAAGTGAGTCCACGATTTCACTCCGTATATCTTTGGAGACTGGAATATGACGCTTATTATTGATTATTCCTAGTACCTTATGAGATTCCTTCTTGAGATCATTCTGTTTAACCATTTGTTTGAAATAGAGGGCTTCGATCGTCCGGCTGTTTTGCATAGTCAATTGGATCATCCAATTCAATAATGTTTGGGGTTTTTTTGATTTGGCAATCAAACTCAGCGTTTTGTTGAGTAAAGGATCTTCCACATTTGAATTATCCAGAACAGCCATTTTCTTTTCTTCAGTCAATTCAATCCGTTTGGCAATAGCCAACTCCAGCAACATCCCCCCGGTGATTCCGCATTGAAAAACGGAACGGGGGATCTTTAGATTCCCGGTTTTTTCATCCAATGCCAAAATGATCCATTGTTCGGGTAGAGTCAACATCTTACCTTCCTTATGCAAAAAACCATTGAATATATTTTACAATCATTCGTCTTGTTGAACACAAATACTCAAGCAGCGGTTGAAGAATTGCTTGCTTTTCGCTATAATTAAATGACCAACGAATATTGAAACGGAGGTTTCAAATGGGAGCGGATCCGAAAGTATATCCACAGGATTTGGCAAAGCAAGCTGCCAAAAAGAAACTGGAAGATGAAGCAAAGGCAAAAGCAGCTGCTGATCTCGCCAAACAGCAAGAAACCGCGAATCTGATCCAAACTCAATTGGCGGCTAAATATGCTCTAACCACAAAGGTGATCGCTCATCACCGGGTGACTGGCGATGAAACCTTGAGCCACCTTGCCCTCAAGTATTACGGGCACACCACAAAACCCTATTGGAGCTTGATCTATGAATTCAACAAGGAAAAGATCGGCCCCAATCACAAGAATATCTATGACGGGCTTATCCTGGATATCCCCGAACTACCCGTCGCGTTGAAATAAGGAGTAAATATGGCAGGTTCGTCCATCGACTTAATGTCGTTATTTCAGGCTGCCAGCAGTGTCTTGAACAATAACAAGACAGAGTTGAACCAAGCAGATACGATCAATCATGATCACGGGAATAATATTTCCCAAGTGTTTAGCCTAATCACCCAGGCGGTTGGCCAAAAATCTTCTGCTTCCCCATCCAGTCAACTGAACTACGCATCTCAATTGCTGCAGCAAAAAGCAACTAGTGGATCTTCCCAGTTGTATTCCCAGGCGCTGCAGATGGCTGCATCCCAGTTGCAGGGACAATCCAATATCAATGCAAGCAATATCATGCCTCTACTACAAAGTCTCTTAGGTGGAGGTCAAGCACCCAGCTCCAATGCAATGAGCGGATCAAATGATTTATTGGGTGGGTTGCTTTCCTCACTCGGGGGAAGCAGTACCCAGCAGGGGCAGGGTAGCATCCAATTGGATGATATCCTGCGGGGTGGGATGGCCTTTCTCCAATCCCAGCAATCTGGAGGCGGAGGGTTACAGGCCGTGGTGGATGGTCTGATCGCCGGCAGCCCATTGGGTGAATCTCCAGCTCGTTCGCAATCAGCCCAACTTATTGCTCATTCGATTCTTGCAACAGCTGCCCCTCTATTGCAAAATGTGGCTGGCAAGATTTCAACTGCGAAACCCGCATCCCAGAGAACAGTTACATCTAGGTCAACAGGTTCTTCAAGAGGTCCACAGAGCACAACGAGAGCCTCAAAGGGGTCTACCCGCCCCAAGGGAAGAGCCAGCAGTCATTAGGCTAAGTCAAACTT
Organism: Anaerolineaceae bacterium; assembly: GCA_041494435.1. Lineage (GTDB taxonomy): Bacteria > Chloroflexota > Anaerolineae > Anaerolineales > Anaerolineaceae > JBGQAS01. Next base: position 3,528 of record JBGQAS010000061.1, read on the forward strand.
GAGTCTCCGGTGAAAACACTTGACATTCCGGAGACTCACATTTAAAATCTATTTAACAATCGAATAGCTTTTCAGGTTCCTTTACTCCCGGATGGGGAGGATCAAAGGCGAAGCCGGTTCAAGTCCGGCGCTGACCCGCAACTGTGAGGACTCAAGTCCAAGCCAGGTCGCCCGCCCGAAAAGCATGTGTCCCGACCCTCGCGGCAAGGAGGTGGAACTATTGGATAACTACTTACGTTCAACTCCCTGTCAAACTGGACAGGGAGTTTCATTATTTGAATGAAGTTTCGGAGGTTTATGAAAAGAATGTTTCGTTACACCTTACCTTTGTTAATCTTCTGCCTGACACTCGGAGCATGCAGTTCGACCCCTTCACCCAAAACGAATCCTTCGATCACATTAACTGACGGGTTGGGAAGAGAGGTCAAATTGGCATCCCCAGCTCAAAAAATCGTTTCGCTGGCTCCCTCCAATACTGAGATCTTGTTTGCCGTTGGAGCGGGCGGACAAGTGATTGGGAGAGATGAATTCTCAGACTATCCCTTGGAAGCAAAGAATTTGCCCAGTGTGGGGGGGTCAATGGGTAACTATAATATGGAAAAAATTGCTTCCCTTCAACCCGACTTGGTGCTGGCGGCGAGCTTGAACACACCGGAGCAAGTCCAGGCTCTCGAACAGTTGGGGTTGACCGTTTTCTATCTAGCCAATCCAACCGATTTGATTGGGTTGTACTCCAACCTTCAAATTGTCGGGGAACTCACCGGACATGACCAGGACGCATCCGTTTTGGTGGATTCGCTCAAAGTCCGCGTGGATGGAATCACAACCAAGCTCATGAATGTTGCTGAAAAACCGCTCGTCTATTATGAACTGGACGCCACCGATCCTGCCAAACCATGGACGCCAGGGCCCAATACTTTCCTGACCCAATTGATCCGACTGGCGGATGGAAGAAGTATTGGAGAAAGCCTCACCAGTGATTATGCCCAGATCGGCTTGGAAACCCTGCTCACCCAAAATCCCGATATCATTTTGTTGGGAGATGCAACTTATGGAACAACTGCGGAACAGGTGGCTACAAGGGCTGGATGGAGTGAATTGAAGGCGGTCAAGGATAACCAGATCTTTGCCTTTGATGATAATTTGGTCAGCCGCCCAGGTCCCCGCCTCGTGGATGGCTTGGAAGTCCTGGCGAAATTGCTGCATCCCGATATTTTCAAATAATCTTTATGAAAAAGGTTACCGGAAAGTCGTATTTGATCAACCTGCTCGTCCTGGTTTTTGCATTGGGATTGAGTGTGGCAGTCGGGAGTGTCAGCATCCCGGTTGGAGATATATTTGGCTTATTTGGCAAGATCATCAGCCGGCAACCTCTCTCAAATACCTTTCAAACGTATGCAACCATCGTTTTCCAGCTCCGTCTCCCCCGGACCGTATTAATGGCAATCGTTGGGGCAGCCCTAGCGGGATCGGGTGCATCATATCAAGGCTTATTCCGCAACCCGCTGGCTGACCCGTACTTGATCGGTGTGGCATCCGGTGCCGGGTTGGGTGCGGTGATTGCCATGTCCATAAAATTCCCGTATGGGCTGCTTGGGTTGATGGCCGTCCCCCTGGCAGCCTTCCTGGGTGCGGTGGTGACTGTGTTTGCCGTATATGCGCTGGCGCGGGTGGGCAAAACCCTGCCGACTACCAACCTGATCTTAGCCGGTGTGGCAGCCAGTGCTTTCACCAATGCCATCGCGTCCTTCATGCTGGTCCAGGCTTCCGGTGACTTGCGTCGAGCACTGGTCTGGCTGCTAGGAGGTTCTTCCCTCAGCGGTTGGCAACCAGTGCTGGCATCCCTGCCTTACATTCTGGTTGGGCTGGGTATCTTAGTAACAATGGGACACGCCTTGAACGTCCTCCAGTTTGGTGATGACCAGGCGCATCAACTCGGATTGCGGGTAAACCGGATCAGGGTGTTGGTGATTTTATCCGCGTCCCTGGCGACCGCAGCAGCGATCTCCGTGGCGGGGATCATAGGATTTGTGGGGTTGATCGTCCCGCACGTCATCCGCCTCATTTGGGGTGGTGATTACCGATACTTGATTCCAGCTTCCATGATCGGGGGTGCCAGCCTGTTGTTATTATCGGATGTAGCTGCACGGGTCGTCCTTGCTCCACAGGAACTGCCCGTAGGTATCATTACCGCCCTGGTGGGAGCTCCATTTTTCTTCTGGGTGCTTTCCCGGGCCAAGCGGCAAAATTTTTGGTAGGTGATGAATGGCATTGGAGATAAAGAACCTAACTGTGGCTTACGACCATCACGTCGTTGTGGATGACGTTAGTTTCCAGTTGGCGAAAGGTTGTATTTTGGGTTTGATCGGGCCCAACGGTGCCGGCAAAACCACCCTCATCCGAGCCATTAGTGGAGTCATACCTCCAAAATCAGGAAAAATTCTCGTTGATCGGAATAACCTGATGAGCTTGTCCGTCATCGAGCGGGCCAGGTTGATCGCCGTTGTACCCCAGGCCCGCAGCCTACCAAGCGCTTTTACGGGTTGGGAAACTGTCCTTCTCGGTCGAACACCTTATCTCAACTGGCTGGGGCAGGTATCCCCAAAAGATGAAGATATTGCACGTCAGGCCATGGAAATGACCGATACGCTTTCTTTGATTGATCGGAGACTCGAGGAACTTTCGGGTGGGGAACAGCAAAGCCTTTTACTCGCAAGGGCTTTGGCTCAATCAGCTCCCATCCTATTGTTGGATGAACCCACCACTCACCTTGACCTGCATCACCAGGTTGAATTATTGAACCAGGTGCATCGCCTGACAAAACAACGCAACCTGACCGTAGTGATGGTCCTGCATGACCTTAACCAGGTAAGCCGCTTTGCCGATGAAGTGGTTTTGCTGGTGGGTGGCAAAGTCCAAGCCCATGCCAGGACAAAGGATGTCATAAAATCCCACACCCTGTCCAAGGCATTCGAAGTTGGTTTGAAGGTTGTGAAAACAGCGGAATCCCGATTCCCCGTGGTGATTCCCCCTGACCCGGTTGAGTACTAGCGATGTAAAAAAGCCTGGATCAAAATTACTACAAGAATGATCGCGAAGACGATGGCGCTGTAGATCCAAATATTCTTCTGGTTCGTTTCGCCGGTTTGTCCGTTATATTCCAATCCGCACTTCTTGCATTTGACTTGATGGAGCATGGCAGCTCCCAATATCCCGCCCCACCAGGTGAACTGCACCTGTTCGGCTTCCGTGTGTCCACAGCGCGGGCAAGGTTTTATTTCTTCTTTGATTGGCTTTGCCAAGGAGTCCTCCGATCGTCCACAGATTATACAACCCAGAGGAGGAAATTGTGTGCTTGCAGGGATTCTGGATTTTTCTTTAGGATAAATAAATATGAGGGGTAGAATCCCAATTATTGATGAATACAGCAGCAAGGAATAAATTTGAGGTTAAGAGCAGGAATAGCTGGGAAAAAAGGAGAGAGGATCCCAAGGGTAAAACAAAGGAAAGGATGAACATCTCGACCAGAATTCCAATAACTTCCACCGCTATAATGTAGGGATATGAAAACTCAAACGGGGCTGGGCGTTTTGGCAATTTTGCTATGGAGCACGAACATCGCATTTGCCCGGCGATTGGCGGAATTGCTGGGAGTATTCACTTCTGGTACATTGATCTTTTTGTTGGGTGGGATCATCGCCACCATTTTCCTGATAGCATCCAAAAAAGCTTTCCAAGTTTGGAAAGGGATTTCCCCCAAATATATCGTTGGTTGCGGAATTTTCTTTGTGGTTAATACCATCACACTGCAGGTTGCCACCGGGCTGGCTGCCAACCATACCCAAGTGATCATCGTGGGCATCTTGAATTACCTGTGGACGGCACTAAGCTTGATCTTTTCGATCTGGGTGTTCGGGAATAAACCCCGCTGGTTCCTGGCCATCGGCATACTCTTGGCGCTGGTTGGAATGTGGCTGGCTTTGACCCAGGATCAAACCATCAATCTTGCAGAAGCACTTCCAACTCCGAAGACGTTCCTGGTTTATGGATTGGCTCTTATTGCCGCCGTTACCTGGGGGTTGTACAGCAATTTCAGCCGCAAATGGACCAAACCGACAGACACAGGCCTGGTGCCTTTATTCCTTTTGGGTTCGGGTACCCTGATGGGATTGATGCGCATCTTCATTCCCGAAATCTCGACGATAAATATCTCCGGCGGATTCCAGTTGGTTTATATGGTGATTTTTCCAACCATCCTGGCTTACGTTTTTTGGGATTCTGCCATGCGCAAGGGTCAAATCATCCTGGTGGTTTCGCTCTCCTATTTCACCCCGCTTCTTTCCACCCTGGTTTCATCCCTTAAATTGGGGATTCCCCTTACTCCCATGCTTTTTCTTGCTGCTATTTTTATCATCTTGGGGGCTGTGATCTGCAAATTCGCGATTTCTACGCAAGAAAATCTATGAAAATGGAATTCTTGTATAATGATTCTATCCAATTCAAAGGAAAACGATATGACCTTTCCTCAACCTTTCTTTCGCTGGCGACCCCATCCTTGGCATGGGATTGATATCGGACCCAATCCACCCAAGGTGGTCCATGCGTATATTGAGATCACCTCTTTCGACCTGGTGAAATATGAAGTGGACAAGGTGACTGGATACCTGCAGGCAGACCGCCCGCAGCGGAGCTCCTCACAACCTCCTACATTATACGGATTCATTCCCCGCACCTATTGTGGAGAGCGGGTGGGAAAATTGAGCAAAACTCACAAAGTCGGTGATGGAGACCCGTTGGACATTTGCGTCATCTGCGAACGTCCCATCACCAAGTCAGAAATTGTCGTCAACGCCAGGGTAATTGGTGTCTTGAGAATGGTGGATCACAATGCCGCCGATGACAAGATCATTTCCATCCTGGATAA
>JBGQAS010000281.1:0-3546 GCA_041494435.1 Anaerolineaceae bacterium
TCTTTAAGACCATCCTGGAACGTCATCCTGATACTTTGGAAGTGGTCGCCGTCAATGATCTCTTTGACGCCAAGCAGAACGCCCAGCTTCTGAAGTACGATTCCACGTACGGCATTTGGAAGAAAAAGGTGGAAGTCATCGACAATGACATCGTTGTCGAAGGCAAGCACGTGAAAGTATTCGCCGAGAAAGACCCCGCACTGCTGAAGTGGAAAGAACTCGGCGTGGATATCGTCATCGAATCCACGGGCATTTTCACCGATGCCATCGGCGATCCCGCCAAGGGCAAAGCCGGCGCCAACGTCCATATCCTCAAGGGTGGAGCCAAGAAAGTCATCATCACCGCCCCAGCGAAGAATGAAGACATCACCATTGTGCTCGGTGTCAACGATGGCAAGTACGATCCCGCTAAGCATCACATAATTTCCAATGCGTCCTGCACCACGAACTGCCTGGCCCCGGCTGTCAAAGTTTTGAATGACAATTTCAAAATCGTGTATGCCGTGATGACCACCATTCACTCCTACACCAACGATCAGGTCATCCTAGACCAGGGTCACAAGAAGGAAATGCGCCGTTCCCGCGCTGCTGGGTTGAACCTCATCCCCACCACCACCGGCGCTGCGAAAGCCATTTCGCTGGTCATCCCGGAACTCAAAGGCAAATTTGACGGTTTCGCCATGCGCGTCCCGACCCCCACCGTTTCGATAGTAGACCTCACCGCTACGGTTGAGAAAACCACCACCAAGGAAGAATTGAATGCGGCTTTCGTCAAAGCTTCTGAAGGATCCCTGAAAGGTATCCTGGGCGTTACCCACGGCGAGTACAACGACCCGTTGGTCTCCACCGATTTCAAGGGTGACGAACGCTCGTCAATTATCGATCTGCCTAATACCATGGTCATGGGTGGAACCCTGGTCAAGTTCCTCGCCTGGTACGACAATGAATGGGGTTACTCCTGCCGCACAGCCGACCTGGCTGACCTCATCGCCAAAAAACTGTAAGATTCTCGAAAAGCAATCAGAGATGCGCACGTTTTTATCCTTCAAACGATAAGACTGCGCATCTTTTTTGTGAAAATAAATCTTGGGAGGTAACATGTTCAATAAGAAAACGATCAGGGATATTGATGTAAAAGGGAAGAAAGTCCTCGTCCGCGTGGATTTCAATGTTCCCATAAAGGAAGGCAAGATCAAGGATGACACCCGCATCAAGGGTGCCATCCCCACCATCAATTATTTGCTGGATCACGGCGCGGCCGTGATTCTCTGCTCGCACCTCGGTCGCCCAAAGACGGCTGCTGACATCGAGTTTACCCTCAAACCCGTCGGCGAATACCTGGCGAAACTGCTGGGCAAACCCGTGAAATTTGCCACCGATTGCATCGGACCTATTGCTGATGCGGCTGCCAAAGCCTTGAAACCCGGTGAAGTTTTACTCCTCGAAAATACCCGCTTCCATCCTGAAGAAGAGAAAAACGATTCCGGCATGGCCAAGCAGTTGGCGTCTTTGGCTGATATTTATGGGAACGACGCCTTCGGTACGGCTCACCGCGCGCATGCCTCTACTGAAGGCGTAGCCCATTTCCTGCCCGGTGTTGCCGGTTTCCTGATGGAAAAAGAGATCAAGTATTTGAGCGAAGCCATTGACGATCCCAAACGCCCCTTCGTTGCTATTTTGGGCGGCGCCAAGATCAGCGACAAGATTGGCGTGATCAAGCATCTGCTCACTAAGGCGGATTCCATTCTCATCGGCGGTGGCATGGCTAACACTTTCTTCAAAGCGCAGGGATATCCCATGGGAGATTCCCTGGTCGAACCCGATGCCCTGGATACTGCACAGGAAATCCTCGCCCAATCTGGGACCAAGCTCCATCTACCTGTGGATGTGGTCATCGCGGATAAATTTGATAATGATGCGAATATGAAGACCATGTCGGTGGGTGCCATCCCCGATGGCTGGCGCATCCTGGATATCGGACCCGAGACTGTTGCCAAGTTCGCAAAGACCATCAAGGGTTGCGGTACCATCGTCTGGAACGGTCCCATGGGAGTGTTCGAATTCCCCAAGTTTGCCAAAGGCACGTTCGAGATCGCCAAGGCAGTTGCGGATAGCGGTGCTATCAGCATTGTCGGTGGTGGCGATTCCGTTTCTGCCATTCAGCAATCCGGGTTGGCCAGCAAGATCACCCACATTTCCACGGGTGGTGGCGCCTCTCTCGAAATGTTGGAAGGGCTTCCTTTGCCGGGTGTAGTTGCCCTGCAGGATAAATAATCCCTCATTGTTTAAGTTTGATTTCAAAACGCAGCTAAAAGGCTGCGTTTTTGTTTGGAAAACCTCCCCCTCTCCATAGGGGGAGGATAGGTGGGGGTCAACGTTGATTTTGTTTGAATCTTGTTGAGATCAATTAGCTTTCAAAATTATGCCAACTCTTCCTTCTTCGTATGACCAACAAATCAGGCAATATTCCCGCTTGACAATTAGAACAGATATTCTATAATAATAATAGTACATTAAAAATAAAATACAGTAGAAAAATGGATTTGACACACTTAGGAGTAGAAATTGTTTTTTTGTTTCAGATTTAAAAACAAAAACAAGTCAATCCGAATCACCCAAATTGCTCCTATTTCCACTTCTGCCCCTCATTGAGCATGGCGAGCTATTGGGTATCTGAAGTACGGTCGTTGAATGAATTCCCAGAATTATTCTTCTTGTATAGAACCCGTTTAAAATCCCCCAATATGCATTCAGCATACTGGACGTTTTGGCATAGATTTGGTAAAATTCCGATTCGCTTAGTGAAAGCAAGTCAGTTTGGAGGATAACCTTTGGCAAACATCAAGTCACAAATCAAACGCAATCGACAAAACGAAAAGCAACGCGTTCGCAACCGCGTTTTTCGTGGACAGGCGCGTACTTTCGTAGCTCGTGCAAAAGTCACCATCGAGGATGGTGAAAAAGAAAAAGCAACCCAGGAAACCCTTGTCGCGATCAAGTCGCTGGACAAAGCCGCTTCGAAAGGTGTGCTTCACAAGAATAATGCAGCTCGCCGTAAGAGCCGCTTGATGAAGCGCCTGGCTGCCCTGGGCAAGTAATCACAGTTGCAATCCCGGTCCCACCGGGGAATGGAATCGTTCTGGCAGCGGGAGCTATCACACTCCCGCTTTTATTTTTCAGGAAAATGGTCATGTTCGAAAAAGAGCAGAACGCGGTTGAAAAAAAGATCCAGGAATACCTTGGGAAGAAGAACCTTTCTTCTGCCCCTTTGAAATGGATGCCCATTCCATTCTCAGGGGAATGGGGTATTTCGACCTCCTTTTTTCAACTGGCTTCCCTCGAAGCAAAAGCGGGGAAGATCAAGAATGTTGCCGCCCGAGCCCAGGAACTTGCTGAAGAAGTCAAAGCCTACCTGGGAAAGCTTTCCAGTTTCGAACGGATCGAAGCTGTTCGCGGTTATCTCAACCTGTATTTTTCCACATCGGAATATGCACAAACCGTAGTAGATACGGTCTTGAGAGAAAAAGAATGTTTCGGCAGCGGCAA
>JBGQAS010000274.1:0-3621 GCA_041494435.1 Anaerolineaceae bacterium
TACAGAAAAGATCGAGAATCTGGTCAAGCAGCTTCCCGATGCTTATCACACCTTCATGGATATCACCGCGAAGCTGGAAAAGCATTACAAGGATATGCAGGACGTTGAATTCACCATCGAACGCGGCAAGTTGTGGATGCTTCAGACCCGCGCCGGAAAACGAACCGCCCAGGCAGCCATCAAGATCGCTGTCGATATGGCCAATGAAAAATTGATCACCAGGGAAGATGCCATCTTGCGGGTTACCCCTGCGAATGTCGATACTCTTCTTCATCCTCAATACGACGCTGATACTCTCAAGAAAGCCAAGGCAGCTGGCAAACTTTATGCCAACGGCGTGAATGCTTCCCCCGGTGCCGCAGTAGGTCAGGTGTACTTTGATGCTGACCTTGCCGAGAAAAAAGGCAAGGAAGAAAAACAAGATGTCATCATGGTGCGACCGTTTACCAAGCCGGATGACGTACACGGCATGCTCGCTGCCAAGGGCATTCTCACCAGTGAAGGTGGCGCCACCAGCCATGCAGCCGTGGTTGCGCGCCAGTTTGGTGTGCCCTGTATCGTCGGTGCCTCCACGATCAAGATCGACCTGGACAAACGCCAGATGGAATGCAATGGAATCGTGGTCAAGGAAAGCGAATGGATTTCCATCGATGGCACAACCGGCGCTGTCTATGTGGGTAAATTGAATTTGTCCGCACCCAACCTGGAAGAACAGGTGGATCTGCTGACCCTGTTGGATTGGGCCGATGAAGTCTGTGCCAAACCGAATATCCGCAAGTTCCCCAAGGGCTGGCCGACCCGTGGTTTGCAGGTCTGGGCGAATGCTGATTATCCCAAGGATGCCCAGCGCGCCCGGACCTTCGGCGCCAAGGGTATTGGGCTGTGCCGCACCGAGCACATGTTCTTTGAACCCGCTCGCTTGCCCATTGTCCAGCGCATGATCCTGGCCAAGACGGGTGAAGAACGGACCGAAGCCCTGAACGAGCTTCTGCCTTACCAGCGTAAAGATTTCGAAGGGTTGTTCGAAGCGATGACCGGCTTGCCTGTCATCATCCGCTTGATCGATCCTCCGCTGCATGAATTCCTGCCTTCGGAAGAAGGGCTGTTCGAAGAAGTCATCACCATGCGAGCCAAGGGTGTAACCGAGGGCTTGGCAGCCAAGGAAAGTCTGCTCGCTGCCGTCCGCAATATGCATGAAAGCAACCCCATGATGGGTCTGCGCGGTATCCGCCTTTCCATCGTGATGCCCGAGATCGTTGAAATGCAAACCCGCGCCATCTTCGAAGCTGCCTGCAATGTAAAACTCGCCGGCAAAGAACCCAAAGTAGAAGTCATGATCCCGCTCACCGGGCATGTCAATGAACTAAAATACATCCAACCCCGCCTGCTCGAAATTGCCAAAAAGGTTATGGCCGAAAAGAAAGTCAATATCGAATACAAGTTTGGCACGATGATCGAGATCCCGCGGGCTGCTGTCACCGCTGCAGAGATCGCCGGTGTTGCCGAGTTCTTCTCCTTCGGCACCAACGACCTGACCCAGATGACCTATGGCTACAGCCGCGATGATGCCGAACGCAGTTTCCTTGTGAAATACATCGAAAGCGGCATTCTCCCCAAGAACCCGTTCCAAACCCTGGACCAGGATGGGGTCGGTCGCTTGATGGATATGGCCGTCAAAGACGGTCGCACCACCCGCCCGGCACTCGAAGTGGGCATTTGCGGTGAGCACGGTGGTGACCCGGAGTCCATCGACTTCTGCCACCGCCTGGGCAACAACTACGTCTCCTGCTCTCCTTTCCGTGTGCCCGTTGCCCGTCTGGCCGCTGCTCATGCAGCCATGAAGTATTCCTCCGGCAAGGAAAATACGGACAAATAAGCTTTCAGAAACAAAGATAAAGAGCGGGTCGCAAGATTCGCTCTTTTCATACCCACTTTCTCCCCCAAATACACCTTTAGAGTTATTTGGGGGATGCATTCCTTGCTTGAGTTTTTTGATCGTACACCGCGAGATAACGTAGTTACGAGCAGGTGAATGGCGAAGCCAGAGGGGGTTTACTGCTCCGTCGAGTGTTCTCGTCTATACCAAGATAAAAAAACCTATTTTCTGTTAACAAATATCTATTCATATTGAAAATTCTCTTTTTGTATAATGAATCCACAAGCATCGAATCCGGGCTGAAGGAGATGGAATGAAAAAACAGGAATACCTGGACCTTTTTTTCCAAATGGTCCTCATACGCCGCTTGGAAGAAAAAGCCGCTGAACTGTACCAGGTGGGGAAGATCGGCGGTTTTTTGCATCTCTATATCGGTGAAGAGGCGGTCAGTACGGGGGTGATTTCGGCTCGAAAACCGCAGGATCGGGTGATCACAGCTTATCGTGACCATGGGGTCGCAGTCAATTGTGGCATTCCGGTGAAAAATATCATGGCAGAATTGCTCGGAAAATCCACGGGTATTTCCAAGGGGCGGGGGGGATCCATGCATATGGCGGATGTCACCCGCAATTACTTTGGCGGACACGCCATTGTCGGTTCTCACCTCCCATTGGCTGCTGGATTGGCGTTGGGGGATCTCTATCAGCATTCGGACGCGGTCACCATCTGCCTCTTTGGGGAAGGTGCTACGAATATCGGCTTTTTCCATGAGGCGGTTAATCTTTCCAAGGTCTGGAATCTGCCGGTCTTCTGGGTATGCGAGAACAACCAGTATGGTATGGGCACGGCTACGGCACGTGCCTCTGCTGTCTCGGAGATCGTTCAGAAAGCCTGTGGATACGGCATGCCCGCTGAACAAACCGACGGTATGGACGTGTTGAAAGTCCATGAAAAAGCTGCCGAAATGATCGAAAAGGTCCGCAAAGGGGGAGGTCCTCATTTCCTGGAGGTTTGCACTTATCGCTTCCGCGGTCATTCGATGGGCGACCCTGAACGCTATCGCAAGCCCGCCGAGGTGAAATGTTGGGAGGAGCAGGACCCCATTGTCATGTACCGGAAACATCTGATCAAAGAAAAAATCGCCAACAAGAAAGATCTGGACGACCTGATGACCCAGGCTGATCAGGAAATCGCCGATGCGGTCAAATTCGCCGAGGAAAACCCGGAACCGCCGCTCGATTCGCTGTTCGACAACGTGTACGTGGAACCGGAGGTGGCTCAATGACCATCCTGACCATGCGCGAAGCGATCTCCCAAGCGCTGTGGGAGGAAATGGAGCGGGATCCCAAAGTGTTCATCATGGGCGAGGAAGTGGGGGTTTGGGGCGGTTCCTATGCCGTTACCAAGGGGTTCTACGACCATTTTGGGGCTGAACGGGTACGTGATACCCCCATTTCCGAATCCGCCATCGTGGGAGGCGCGATTGGCGCGTCTTTGACAGGCTTGCACCCTGTGGCAGAGCTGATGACGATCAACTTCGCCTTTGTAGCCATGGATATGATCGCCAACCAGGCAGCCAAGTTGCATTACATGTTTGGCGGTCAAATGGTGCTCCCCGTGGTGATCCGTGCCGTGAGTGGAGGGGGACGCCAGTTGGGAGCCACCCATTCCCAGACTCTCGATTCCACGTTCAGCTATTTCCCGGGGCTTACCGTGATTGCTCCCGGAACCCCCGCAGATGCCAA
>JBGQAS010000099.1:0-6731 GCA_041494435.1 Anaerolineaceae bacterium
GTCCAGGGCGTCGTGGTCCATACCAGCAAAGCCGTCCCGGGCTGATCGACCAAAGGCAGTCGCACAAAAATGGAGGGGTCGGTGGCATCGGCGTACCCCTGCGCCACTTCGTGATCGGATAACGGAGTTCCACAGCGGGGACAATACGGTACAACCTTGAACCCCTGGTAAAGCAATTTTTTATCCCAAAAATTTTTCAGGATCCACCAAACCGACTCGATGTATTCATTTGTAAAGGTTACATAAGCAGTTTGGAGATCTACCCAGTAGCCGATGCGGTCGGTCAGACGTTCCCATTCCTGGATGTAGGAAAACGCTGATTCACGACATAACGCATTGAATTTCTCAATGCCGTAGTTTTCGATTTGCTGCTTGTTATTGATGCCCAGTTTCTTTTCAACTTCAATTTCCACTGGCAGACCGTGGGTATCCCACCCACCCCGACGGGTTACATGGAAACCCTGCATGGTCTTGTAGCGGGGGAAGATGTCCTTAAAAACCCGCGCGAGAACGTGGTGAGCTCCCGGTTTCCCATTCGCTGTTGGCGGACCTTCGAAAAAGACATATTCGGGGTTGCCTTCCCGTTCTTTCATTGACTTCTGGAATACCTGATGGATCTGCCAATAACGCAGCACACCTTCTTCCAGAAGGGTTATGTTCAATTTAGGTGAAACAGGTTTGAACATTCAGACTCCTATCCATTTAATAAATGACTCGTCCCAAATTTCAGGGACGAGTCAATCCTCGCGGTACCACCCTGATTCTCGAAAATCCGAGCCCTCAGGCAGGCGCATCTTTCGATAGACCTGCGCCAGGTTAACGTCTGGCGAATTCGGCTTACTTACTCACAATTCATAGGAATTGTTTTCAGATCGCGACTCCGGAATGATTTTCAGCTTTTCCACCTGCCCCGGCTTGCACCATCCCGGGTTCGCTTTCAGGTTTTAGGCTTACTCTTTTCCATCTCCGCTGATTTTCAAATTATCTCACACCTGACCCGTTTTTTCAACTGGGGGCAAAATCCGACTACTTGCTAGCTTTGCCAGCAGGGTGAACATTTCGTCAACTCCCTCACCAGTTTTGGCGCTGGTCTCGACGTATGGGATAGAAGTTTCTTTCTGGAAAAATGAACCGATATTTGGATGAGGTTGATGCTCAAGGTCTTTCTTATTCCCGACCAGCATGATTTTCACCTGCGGTACCACCTGGCGGATCTCCTGCAACCAACCATCGAGATGGTCGAAAGTTTCATGGGAAGAGAGATCGAATACAAGTGCCGCTGCAGCACTGCCGCGATAAAATGATTCGCGCACAACTTGGAACCGCGGTTGCCCCGCCACATCCCAAATGGATAGCTTAACCCATCCATCGGGGAGTTCAACCTGCTTGATCTGAAAATCAACACCAATGGTCAGAATGCGGGATTCTTCGAATTTATGCTCGCAGAATTGCCTGGCAAGGGACGTCTTGCCTACGCTCCCATCGCCAATCAACATGACTTTGTAGAGGGGAATGGATACGGGTTCAACAGTCATGCTTATAACGGATGCGAAAGATAATACTCGTGAGGACAAACCAGGATCGTTTCGTCCACCGGCGAAGCCATTAACCTCTCGGCATTGGCATTTTCAAACACCGAATGAATTTTTTCCAATGTTTTCATTTGTTGTTGTGAAGGTTCCGTTGTGAAGAGTGCCAGGGTAGTGGTAACTTTCCCGGAGACAAAACACAACCACTTACCGCCTTCAATCTGGGTGGAGCGCACCGCCCCGCCAAAGATTTCCTTGGTGGCAGATTGATAAGCATAAAGCATGGGCACGAACAAACCGGGATCGACGCCAAAGTTCCCAATGGTCTTCAGGGGCATCCCATTGCGATGATCGTAGATGGCAAAGCCCGATAAGCGAGCGGCATACCGTTTGCGAAGGATCATGGATTGACCATCAGCCACCAGGTTTTTCCATTCCTCCGAATCGGGGTTCATGGACAAGAACTGTTCGATTTCCTGGATATTGGATTGGTAATGGGAATACAATTCCTGGAATTGGACCGGGTTGATCTCGCCACGGGAAAATCTTTCAGCGGTGGCATCTATTTTGGCATGCAATTTTTCAAGCTGCTTTTCCGCTGCGGCAGAAACCCCTTTCTTGGTCTCTGCAGGCTGTGCGGAAACTTCTTTTGCTTCTTCTTGCGGAGCCTTCTTGGCGGGTCGGGTTTCCCGAGTATGTTCGGGCGTCGATTGTTTTTCCTTTTTCGGTTTCAGCCAATTAAACATCTTTCATTCCTCATTGGATTACATCATAGAATAGTGGCAATGGTTTGCATGCTTTTGGAACAATTCTGACGGCATTCAATAATCGAACCTTGGCACGACCCAACTTCTCCTGGTCATTGGCATGTATGGTGAAAAGAACATCCCCTTCTTTGACCGGGTCGCCGACTTTCTTGTGGACGAGGATGCCCACAGCTGGATCCACCAGGTCACCTTTTTTCTCCCTGCCTGCGCCCAACTCAACCGAAGTTTCTCCCACTTCGCGAGCATTGACTTCCTTCAGGCACCCACTCTTAACTGCTTTAACCTCTTTCACCAACTTGGCTTTGGGTAACTTTTGGGGATCGTCGATATAGGATACATCACCACCCTGAGCAATGACCAGCTCACGAAACTTTTCCCAACCTGCACCTGACTTCCAGGCTTTTTCGATCATTTTTCGGGCTGCGGTAAGGTTTTTGGCTTTTTCTCCAATAACCAGCAAATAACTTGCTACCACCAGGCAATGTTCGGTGAAATCCTTCGGACCATGCCCCTTAAGGGTATGGATGGCTTCAATTACTTCCAAAGCATTCCCAACTGCGTCTCCGAGAGGTTGATTCATATCCGAGATCAAAGCAACAACTTTGCGTCCGCTCAATTTACCTATCGAAACCATCAAACGAGCTAATTTCTTGGCTTCCGCGACGGTTTCCATGAAAGCGCCATTCCCAGTTTTGACATCCAGGACTATCGCCTGGGTACCAGCGGCTATCTTCTTACTCATCACAGATGATGCGATCAAAGGTAATGAGGGAACAGTACCCGTGACATCACGCAACGCATATAGCTTTCCATCAGCAGGTGCCAAGTCTTCACTTTGCCCGGTCAAGACCAAACCGATGGATTTCAATTGAGTAAGAAATTCTTCTTCGGAAAGGTTGGTGCGGAACCCGGGGATGGATTCCATTTTGTCCAGCGTACCACCGCTAAATCCAAGCCCTCTGCCTGACATTTTTCCCACGGGCAATCCACAAGCCGCTACCAGGGGTTCCACCACGAGGGTCGTCTTATCCCCCACACCTCCAGTAGAGTGTTTATCCACCGCAATGGGAACTGTTTTGGATAAATCCAGAGTTTTTCCTGATCTCACCATCGCCATGGTCAAATCGGTTGTCTCCCGGTCGGTCATGCCATTTAATAAGACCGCCATTGCCCAGGCTGAAACCTGGTAATCAGGGATTTCTCCATGGGTAAGTCCCTGGATGAAAAAATCCAATTCTTCTTTACTTAATTCCCCATGTTCTCTTTTCTTGATAATGATATCAACCGCACGCATCGGTTATTGTCCTTTTCTCAATTATAGCGCACTCAATCTTTCAGAGAAAAAAAAGTGCTTCCGGTCGGAAGCACTTGGATGTTTCTATTTCTTGGGAACGATGGTTACCTTGCGGTTGGGTTCTTCCCCAATGCTCAAGGTTTCCACTTCGGGATGCTCGCGCAACTCCAGGTGGATCACCCTTCGCTCATTGGCGGGCATCGGTTCAAGCACCTGCCTGCGACCCGTGCTGATGGTTTGTTCGGCCATCCGCTTGGCAAGCTGCCGTAGTTGACGCTCGCGGCGTTCGCGATAACCCTGAATATCGATCATTAGGGGAACCCATTTTCCGAGCTCCCGGCAAATGATCAGGCTGCTGATGTACTGGATGGCATTGAGCGTTTCGGAATGCCTGCCAATCAAGATGCTCAAGTCATCACCCAGAACTTCGATGAAGATGGGTCTTTCACCCGTCTTTTCATCCGGTTCCATGTATCTGGCTTGGATCTTGGCATGCACTTTCATCTTTTCAATCAGGGTTTCCACCACCACCCGCGAAACCTGGAGTTCATGATCCTGCTCGGGAGTGAGGTTGGAAGGTTCTGTTGGGGATGTTTGTGTTCCTTCCAATTCTCCAACAGGTTCAGAAGTTGGTTTCCCTTTTTGGAAAACGGAATCTTTAACGGTGAGTTTCACCTTGGCTAGGTGACCACCCAGGCCAAAAAGACCCCGTCCACCCTTCTCAATGACTTCCACTTCCACGTCATCTTCTTTTAACCCAAGTTTTTCCAAACCTTCTTTTATTGCCTCATCCACACTGGAGGAGGTGACTTCGATTGCGGTGTTTTCTGGACTCATATTTTTACCTTGAGTACTCTCTGTGAGCGGAATTTCTTTTCAGGGGTTGCGATTACTTCTTGGCAGTCAGTTCGCCGGGTTTATTTTCTTTTTCAGAACTCTTATTTCTTCCATTGCCGGGGTTGGTTAACTTGGCATCGATGACATCCTTACGCATGCTTTTCGGCAACAAGTTCCTCCAATGGACCTTGCCCAAGATTGCATATTGAAGGATACCAATAAGGTTGGAAGCAACGAAATAAAGAGCCAACCCTGCCTGTAGGGATAAGGCAATCCAGCCCATGATCAGGGGCATGTAGATGTTCATCATGCCCATCATCTGGGAGCTCTGGTCCTTGGGTCCTGTTTTCGGAGGGGTCATAAGTTTTTGTTGTAAATAAGTGGTGACCACAACAATGATGGCTAAAATGGGAATTCCGAAGGAAATGCCCGGGATGAAAACCCGCTCTGGAGCACCAAGGTCCATCCATAAGAATTGGTGGTTGATGGGGAGAATGGTGGAGAGGTTCAGATAGGGGATTTTACCAAACAAGGTAGGCCAGACGTGACCCGTGAGTTTATATAGATCCAGAGGATTATTAGCCAACCCGAGGATCAAGGTCTGGTACAAGGCAATGATGATGGGGAACTGGATCAAGGTCGGGAGGCAGGAAGCAAAAGGACTGACACCCATTTCCTTGTATAGTTTCATTTGTTCCGAAGCCAGCTTTTCCTTGTCACCCTTGTATTTGGCTTGAATATCGATCCAACGCTTGTCACTCTGCAGGCTCTGCATTGCCGCGGTGGATTTAATCTGCTTTGCCGTGAGAGGCTGAGTGACCAAACGGATGACGAGGGTGAAAAGGATAATAGCAATCCCAAAGTTATTGCCAATTACATGGTAAATCCCAAGAAGAATATTTAGAAAAGGGGTGATGATTATTGCATCCCACATGATGGTTCCTGCCTTTACTGAGCTGAAATCTTGAACGATTCGGAAAGATTCCCTGAGGCTGTAAAATACCGCAGGAGATCAGATCCGCCATAAACAGCTACCCATAACTTATCGCCCGAGAATACCGGGTCGGTATAGACACTACCGGGAATGGTGCTGGGCCACAGGAAAGCTTCCCCTGCAGCGCTCATCTTGTAGAAGGACCCATTTTCCGTCCCAAACACAACTCCATCAGGAAGAACTGCACCGGCGGTTGTCACCGGAGATACTGTATCTGTGGGAGTTGCTGCATTGGAAAGGTCAGTGATGTTGAGCATGTACAATTTTCCGCTGGTCTTGCCTGTCTTTGTACCAATGAAAATATTGGTATTCCAGAACGCGGGTTTTGCCCAGATTTCGCCACCCAAATTCCTGATGGTTACATCCTTGCGGTTCGTAGTGCTGATTTTGTACAAGTCACCATTCAGAGTTCCAAAATAAATGAAGCCATTTTGAATCACGGGCTGGGTGATGGCAGGTGCCTTGATATCCATTCCCCAAAGTACTTTTTGCTGTTTGGTATCGATAGCATAAAGAAAATGATTAATGGAAAGTTGATAAATGATCCCGGTAGCATCATCTATAGCTGCGGAGGACCAGAAATCTCCCCAAGGAGTGGTTGAATCCAACTGTTTCTGGGCAGTGGTGGCATTGATCTGCCAATCGAGGGTACCATCCAACTTAATGGCGTAAAAAGAATCATCGCCATTGGCGCCGTACAACTCGCCATTAAAAAGTATGGGCGCGGAGTACCAACGACCCTTCGAAACGCTGAAAGGGGCGTTCCAGGTGGCTTTGCCACTCAAATCGAGGGCATAGATCTCGCCCAAATAATTGGCAATATAAACGTGGTCCGCGGTGACGACGGGAGCTGCATAATACATTCTAGTTGCATCCGCTTTATCCGCTGGGAATCGCCACGGGATGGTCCCATCAGTGAGATTGACTGCCCTCACCTGACCTGCTAACGCAATGTAAGCCACATCTCCGGAAATGGTTAATCCGGGATAGGTGGTGGCAGTGACTCCCCCCGTGCAAGCTGCCAGGAGCAACCCTGCAATCACGAGAACGAACAATGGAATGATTTTTTGTATTTTCATAGGTTCCTTACGTTTTTATGGGACGGGATCATAACCGCCCGGATTGAATGGGTTGCAGTGAAGCACCCGACGAATGGCCAGCCACGAGCCTTTGAATATCCCGAACTTATACACCGCCTGGTAGCCGTAATGCGAACAAGAGGGATAAAACCGGCAGGTGTCAGGAGGCAAGGCAGGGGAAACCACTTTTTGATATGCCCTTATTAAAACCAGGAGAATCCAGCGTGGAAA
>JBGQAS010000341.1:0-2891 GCA_041494435.1 Anaerolineaceae bacterium
AAATTGATGCCCGTCCCATCCGGGATGGTTACATCTCCGATAAAGGTTGCCTGGTTGCATGGAATCGTTTCTGTCGCCGTCGGCGTCACCGTTGGTGTGTTGCTGGGCACGATCGGAGCAGGAACAGTGAACGTGGCGGTTGCGACTGGAGGTTGGGTGACTCCCCCAACTTGGGCTTCGATCGTTTGAGCCGCTGCTGTCATGATGACATTAGCGTCCAAGGTAGGCAATTGTCCAACTAACGAGGATAGATTGCAAGCCAAGGATGCCATCATCAAAATTCCCAAAACGATGCCGATTTTAGTTTTCATCTCTCCTCCTCTGAACGTATGCAAGCTAATGATAGCAAAATCAATAGTTCGGGTCAATTGACCTCACCCTGTATTTAGAATGAACAAATTATTTCGTAGCGATTTAAGATTGGTGGAAAATATGTCTGGACCGGGTTTAGGGCATATTACTACAACTAAGTCCCTCGCTGATGCATAAATCCACCGATGGTTGAAACCCCGGATGATATTTCAATGATGTGTCCAGATCCTCAACAGCTTTGGATTGTTCGCCCAATGCCAGTTCTGCTTTAGCGCGC
Source organism: Anaerolineaceae bacterium (assembly GCA_041494435.1). Taxonomy (GTDB): domain Bacteria; phylum Chloroflexota; class Anaerolineae; order Anaerolineales; family Anaerolineaceae; genus JBGQAS01. The sequence continues at coordinate 590 of JBGQAS010000341.1, forward strand.
CAATACCAGCTTTCTTCCAAATAGGGTTTATTTACTGCGGACTCGAGTGTTTGGGTAGCCAGTGTTATCAGGTCGTCGTATTTTCCGGTGTAAAAATAGGCAAAATATGGACCGGTCTGGTACCACATCATTCGCCAGGGACGTTGTTCGTCAGGGAGAGTTTGATTAATGAGAAACGCCTGATCATAAGCGTCTGCCGCGCCCTGGTAATCATACAATTGATAACGACTTGTTCCTAGGTTGAACCAGGCCATGTACAATTCCAGCCCAGATTGGGTCTTGGTCTCTTCCTCCGCTACACGGGCAGCTTCCTGAAATGCGGATGTTTCGTCAGCCAGGATACCGATGGCATTCAGGACATCGTTTTGTTTTTCGGGGGGATAGACAACCATGAAGATGTAATCAAAATCACGCCACTGGTCGATGAATTCTGAATAGGAGATATGAAGATTGGTACCCAAACCGGGGTTTTCCGCCGTTCCGATATAAGAATCATCAACAATCACCTGCTGAGTATTGTCGTCATATCCGAGAACGGTATTGTAATGGCCCATCCAGGCGAATTTTCCCGTGGTTGTGTCTCGAAAGGTCGTCACCCCTTTTTCCACCAGAACTACAAAATTGTTGGCCAGCAGGTTCCTCAGGATCTGAAGGTTTCCCCCCACCCTCACCAAGGCTTTGAGATCCGTGTAGTTCTCCACGTAATACTGAAGCTCATAGGGCATGACATTCTTGTCTTCATCCCAGGGCTTGACCACATGGGCTATGGTATCGCGTGTGGCTCGAACCCCCCAATATGACAGCACCATGGAAAGGTTGGCCGGTGCGCAATAGTTCCATTTGTCGTGTTGGTGGACAAACTTAACGCCACTTAGTAATATACCTGACGGGAGCGGTGTGGGTGTGATGGTTGGGGTGGGTGGGATTTCCGGAGTGCTGGTTGGAAGCGAAGTTGCTGTCGGGACAGCGGGAGTCAAAGTGCTTCCACCCGAAGGAACAAATATCACTTTTTCAGGCGGGTTGATCCAGCGCGAAACTACAATGATGGCATTATCCAATCTCCAGCCGATGTGAATCCAGACCGGCGGCAGAGAAATGATGACTGCAAGAACGAGGATCCCCCCCAAGCCAATAAATATATTTCTAAGTTTTCGGGACATTTTTACTCGTGGACGACAATGATATCACCCAATTCTGACCAATTGTAAAGCCAGAGGGCATCGTAAGGAGAGACATTAATACAACCATGCGACCAGGGTTCACCGAAATGATCATGCCAATATGCACCATGGATTGCCCAGTTTTCATGAAAGAACATCAGCCAGGGAACATCTGCCAGATAGAAGCTTTCACTACTTGCGACTCTTTCGTTTGCGAAGAGAGGCAGCCTCTCTTCTTCATAGAAAATGGTAAAAGTCCCTTCGGGGGTTATGGCCGGTGCTTTGGCACTGGAGATCAGGGTAGCAAAAATAGGTTGGCATTTCTCGAATACCACCAGGGTTTGAGTAGTTAGATCGATATCTACCCTGCGACAAGACGAGTATGAATCAACGGCTAATGAATCGACGGCTAATTTGCTGAAGTCAATTAAAGCAAGATCGTTTAAGGATACCCAATCATTTGAACCCAACCGGGCGAAGCCATCCTGTTGCTTAAGTACAGATACAACCTCGTATCTCTTGTGAACCATTCCCGAACCAGTATTTGCAGTTGTGCCGGTCCACCCTTCTACATCCCGGATGACCCAACCAAACGGTTGAGTTGGGATTTTGGATAGGATCAATCCTGAGAATGTTGTTATGGAAACTGGGTTGATGGAAACCTCTGGCACCCATCCTCCATCGGTCAAGTGAACATAAGTCCTTCCATCCACTGATTGCGTTTGATCGTAGGCAAGATATGCGGGAGGTTCAGGTGCCAATCGATATTTTTCCGTTCGATTAATGGCATCGTCGATGGTTTCATAAATGGGTGCCTGGGATATTTCCAGGAGTCCATATGCTCTCCCTAATAACCCCGGGTCTGTTGGCGGATGCGTATACCAAGGTGTTATTTGGGTGGGGGTCTCTGTGGACTGATTCAGATGTTCTTCCGTAGATACTGAAGCGGGAGGATTTGTCACTGACGGCAAATGAGTTGAAGGGATGGTAGTTGCCTTGTTTATTGGATTAGCACAGGCAGCCAGAATCAAAATAAAAATAGGTAATGAACTGATCCATTTTTTCAGATGCATAAATCACATTATAACGGGCAAGGCAGAGAGTTCATGAAATTAATCTATACGCAATTTACTTATTCAAGT
>JBGQAS010000016.1:0-13193 GCA_041494435.1 Anaerolineaceae bacterium
AGATCGATCCTTTGACGGATCAATCCCCATAAACCGCTCGAACTGGGATACAGTGTGTCATCCAGGTCAATGAAAAGTGCTTCAAAAACCACGGCTCTAGTATACTGTAGAAAGATTAGCCAGTTGTTGGATAATTATTTGAATTGGGATAGAAGCCGCATGACTATGACCATTAAAATTTTGCCTGAGGAAGTAGCTTCACAAATCGCTGCCGGAGAAGTTGTCGAAAGACCGGCTTCGGTTGTAAAAGAGCTCGTTGAGAATTCGCTGGATGCGGGAGCAACCCAGATTACCGTTTCCATTGCCGAGGCAGGCAAATCTCTCATCCAGGTCACTGACAATGGCTCGGGTGTGGATTTCGATGAACTTCCCATGGCGGTTGCCAGGCATGCCACCAGCAAGTTGCAGAAGGTGGATGATCTTTTCCATATTCGCACACTTGGTTTTCGTGGAGAAGCGCTAGCTTCGATTGCCTCCGTTTCCAGGATGACCATGACTTCAAAAACCCAGTCAAGCAAGGTGGGGGGTCGCTTACGAATGGAAGGCAGCCAACAGATTGTGATGGAAAAGGCAGCTGCAACCGAAGGAACGACGATCCTTGTGGAGGACCTGTTCTTCAATGTACCCGCCAGGTTGAAGTTCCTGAAAACAAATATCACCGAAAAACAACAGATAGAAACTTTGGTTTCGCGCTATGCCCTTGCGTACCCTAAAGTTAGTTTCGAGCTGAAATCGGATGGTAAAAATCTTTTACAGACCACAGGTAAAGGGGATAAACGGGAAGTCCTCTATCAAATCTATGGACCTGATATTGGCAAGCAATTGATCGAAACCCAATTTCAAGAAGCTGATTACCAGGTCAGTGGTTTTATCAGCCCGGCCAGTTTGACCCGCTCGAACCGCAAGGAGATTATTTTCTTCGTTAACGGTCGCTGGATCCTGGACACAAACCTTAATACAGCTTTTGTCCAGGGGTACCATTCCCTATTGATGGTGGGACGTTTCCCCATGGGGACACTATTTCTCACCGTTCCGGTGGAAGAAGTGGATGTCAATGTCCACCCAGCCAAAGCGACCGTACGGTTTCGCCAACCTGATCGATTGTTTGCTCTCATCCAAAGAACCGTCAAACGGACATTGCTTGCAAACAATCCATTTCCAGAAATCAACCTGCCAACTTGGGAATGGAAGTCTTCGAGTTCCACGGGGACGCAATCCGATTTCCCCAAAACTCCTGAAATCTTGAGCGAAGGTTCTAAAAACATATCTCCGCAAACTATTCAGCAAAGATCTGGTTTAGAGATTGGCAACACCTTTGGGGAGATTCATAAACTACCTTTGTTGAGAGTGGTCGGACAGGTGGCTCTGGCGTATATCATCGCAGAAGGACCTGATGGGCTCTATCTTATCGATCAGCACGCAGCTCACGAAAGAGTGTTATTTGAAAAGATCACCTTGTCCGCAAACCAAAAGAGTCAATCCCAACCATTGCTTGAAGCGATCAAGCTTGAAATTCCATCAACCAAGGCAGAATCTTTTTCAGAAATGTTACCGACCCTTAACCATCTGGGTTTCTCCATCGAACCTTTTGGAGGTTCGTCTTTCCTGGTGAGAGCCATTCCTGCTTTATTCACGGGGACGGATCCATCCCGTCTTGTGTATTCCGTAGTCGAGGAATTTGAAGAGGATGAATCCCCCCTGGCGAAGGAAGTAGAGAAGCGGTTGGCTGCGCGAATTTGCAAGAAAGCTGCTGTAAAAGCCGGAAAACCTTTGAGTATCGAAGAACAACGGCGTTTGGTTGAAGATTTGGAAAGATGCGAAAACCCCCGCCATTGCCCACACGGCCGACCGACGATGATCCATCTTTCGGCTGCCTTGTTGGAAAGGCAGTTTGGTCGAAGGGGAAGTGTTTAGGATTTCTATTAGGAAAATGGTAAGTAGATCCGCAAGCTAATCCTACTTTTCACGATCAAACATTATTTGAGTGAGAATTTTCCTCAGTTAGCCTTTGATATTCTTGATGATAGTGTCTGTAAAGTCATCAAATTGCTTATTATATAGACTTGAGGGTGAAAATTCGATCAAGGGTATCTTCTTATCGTAGGAATTAAAGGCTTGTTCCGAAAATGGGGGAATCATGAAATTGACTTTTTGTTTGAGAATTTCTGATATTTGTGTTTGTGACATTTGCATAGCAGATACAATCCTGTTTATCTGAACAATTGTTAAGAACTTGGATTTCCCAAAACCTTTTTCAGTGATGTGGTCTAGCAATTTTTTGGTTCGAGCGATATTCAATGGGTTGGCTTCGATAAGCAGGACAATTTCATCACAAAGTGCCACAATGCGATCGAAATTAGGGAGGAAACCTGTGCCCAGATCTAGAACGACAATTGGTCCGAGATGGGTTAGCTTTGAAACAACTTCAACCAGTTGCAATCCTGAACTGATCAACTCCATATCTTTAGGTTCATTGGTTGTGAGCAAGACTTTTATCCCCTTTGTGGTCTGGGTCAGCTCTGAATCCACTTTTTGAGATGTAATTTCATTTGGTTTTAGGGATAAAAGATGATTCAGGTTGAACCCGCTTTCCAAACCCATTTCCATGCCCCAAGTACCCTGGCCAGGACGAAGTTCTGCAGCAATCGCCGGTTCCTTGGTGCGGTTGTGGTAGTTCAATGCCAGGTTGAAAGCTGTTGATGATGTGCCGGTTCCACCCTTAGCAGCCAGCACACCGATCACATGGCCATGGATCGCTGAAGTCGTTTCGCGGGAGCGACCCAGCTCCACCAGTTTCTTTATCTTAGTGATTAATTCTGCAGGATGGACCGGTTTGGTTAAATAATCATCCGCACCTGCTTCGTAGCCCACAAGCTTGTCCTCGGTCTGGCTCTTGGCGGTAAACAGGATGATGGGGATATTGGTTGTGTCCGGATCTTTTCGCAACTGGCGGGTAACTTCGTATCCATCCAAATCGGGCATCATAATATCCAGGATAATCACCACGGGTTTTTCCATGCGTGCCATCCCCAATGCCTGAGTACCATTGCTGGCCGCGACGATTTCAAACCCTTGACGTTGAAGCATTAAACCGACCAGACGCAATGTTTCAAGGTCATCATCCACAATCAGGACTTTATCTACCATTTTTCCTCGTTGCTATTTTTTTTCAGTCTAGCATAAACTCACTTCACAAGCAAGCGGCTTTTCCCTATTTCAAGCCCAAAGACCCGGATGCTATAATCTACCTATGGATTTATTGTACATTAAGACAATTGTTGATAAAAGATGTAATTTAGATGTCTCTTTACCCGTCGTTTTGGGTGTTTCAGGTGGGCCAGATAGTTTATATTTGCTTGAAGTATTTGTTCAATTGGGCTTCCCGGTGGTAGTTGCTCATTTCAACCATCATCTCCGTCCTGAAGCTGATTCAGAGGTACGGACGGTGGAACAGATGGCAAAAATCCGAAAGTGCCCGTTTTTCTTTGGGGAAAGTGACGTGAAAGCAGAAGCGGTTAGTAACAAAAGGTCTATCGAGGAACAAGCGCGGATTTCAAGGTATTACTTCCTATTCCATGCCGCCGATGAAGTCAATGCCCAAGCAGTTGCAGTGGCGCACACAGCAGATGACCAGGTTGAGACGATTTTGATGCATTTCTTGCGCGGTTCGGGGCTGAACGGATTGGCGGGTATGCCATTCCGCTCGGAGGAACATGGATGGAATTCAACGAAACCATTGGTTAGACCTCTTCTGGAAACCTGGCGTGATGAAATTGAATTGTATTGTCATGAGAAAGGGTTGACTCCGCTCCGCGACCCATCCAACCTGGATTCGCAATACTACAGAAATCGGATTCGAAATGAGTTGATCCCCTTGCTTGAGGATTTCAACCCCAAGTTGAAAGAACACATTCTTAATCTCAGCCAGATTGTTCAGGATGAATTAGCTGCCAAGAAAAGTGAAATTTTGGATGTGTGGGTCAGAGTTCTGGCACACCAGGATGAAAGCCAACTTGTCATCCATACTTCGGAATTTCAAGGATTGGAATTGTCATTTAAACGCCAGGTTCTAAGAAAGGTTCAAATGATCCTGGTACCCGAATTCCGCAATTTGGATTTTGTGACCGTGGAAAGGATGATCCACAATCTTGAATTTCCCTTTTCCAGCGCATCCCAGGATTGGATAGCTGGGATTCATTATTTTCAGACAAGGAAAGCGGTTATTTTCTATAGGGGGAATGAATTGCCGTTGGATTATGAATCTCCCCAGATCATAAAGAAATCCAGGGAATGGGATCTTGGATCCATCTTATACCTGGCAAATGGATGGAAACTCAAAGGTGAAATTATTTCTTACAAAAAGGGGTTGGCAAAATCCCCTGAATTTCAAGATTCCAATCACGCCTGGCTGGATGCCGATAAAGTTGTCCTTCCAATGGAAGTACGGCAATGGAAAAAAGGGGACCGGGTTCAGCTTTTTGGAATGTCAGGCAGGGAAACAAAGTTATCCAATTTCTGGATCAACGAAGGAGTTCCCCGGCATACCCGGGTTCATTATCCATTGATTTGCAGCCAAAAAGATATTTTATGGATTCCAGGATTGCGTGGCTCAGATCTCTTTCGGATTACCGAGAGGACCAAGAAAGTGTTACATTTGCTCCTTACAAGAGATTCTCCTTAGCATTATCCTTTGGGTTGGCAAGCTGGCGCAATTTTAAACTTACTTCCCGCCACTGAATCTTGGATACTCCCATCTTTTGCCGGATGGTATCCGTTTCCATGTTTGCCTTCCAATCCATCAATGCGCAGGTCCATCGGCACATATCGAAAGAAAGATGCTTCGACACTAGTATTCCCGCGCTCAATTCTTCGAGCAAGTACTCCAATCTGCGAGGAGACCAGGGAAAAACAAGATCCACAGGTTGATATTGCTCCAGGTATTCCTTGTATCCCTCAATCCAATCATCAGGCAGGTTAATCTTTCGTTCTTTGTACCGGTTCCCGGGTTGGGAATATCTCACGAAGAGATAAGGCCTCTTGGCGTTCTCCAAGTCGATATGGTTTTGATGCAGCGCCAGGCACTCACTTTTCTTGATCCCCGTGGCAATGAGTAACCTATATAGCGTAAAATACCGGGCATCTGGTTTTGAAAGATTCCGGTATTCCATCGCTTTCTGCAGGAGTAGGGTATGTTCCTGCGTAGTTAGAATGATGGGAAGGGGGCTGATGACGGAGCGTTGAAGAACAACTTCAGCAGGATCAACCAAGATCCTTCCATTGTTCGTCAACCAGCGAAAAAATGATTTTAAGGTGGTTATCCGCCGGGCGTAACTTTTTGGGCTGCAAGATACTCCCCTTCCGTTTTGCAACCAATCCAGGAAGTTATTGATGTCTACAGTAGAAATACCGCCGACGGTTTTGTCCGAAGGGAAAAAGCCCGCAAAGAGTTCCATATCCCCGATAAAAGATTTGACTGTAAAACGCGATTTCTTCTGATCCTGAAGATAAATTTTCCACAAAGGAATGGTTTGCAACAGGGTCGAATTTCCAGAGATTGGAACGTTGGGTTGTGCTGAAAATGAATTCATAGACCTCCTCTTGCGTATAGCTATAATCCAGTGTATTGCAAACGAGAGGCTTTGTCAAACTGTCGGAATTATTGGGAAAATGCTTCGTTCAGTAGAACTTCAATGGCAGAATAATTAGGCAGCAATACATCTGCGCCAGTTTGTGGGACGATATAACCGCTGACTTCTTTATAGTCAATTGAATATTGATGAATGCGGGTTTGATCTGCCAGCAGAGTAGGCGCTAGAGGAAGGAGAGAAAGGATTGCATCCAAATTCATATCGGTTTCTATTGAACTTGAAAAATCAGACCACAGTTGAGGAGCTTTCGCCACTGCATCCAGGCTCATTAACCTCTGGAAGAGGGCGACCAAGACTTCCTGTGCCCTGCGAAGACGATCGATGTCACTGGTTGAGTAACGCGACCTCACATACCATAGCGCGGTTGCCCCATCCATGTAGGTCGTCCCCACCGGAACGTAACAATAACCATTTACAGCTTGCGGAAGGTCGCAATGATCGGATAAGGACTTGCTGGCATTCACATTGATACCGCCCAGAGAATTCACAATATTCCGAAAACCATTGAAATTGGTCATCAAGTAATAATCAATTTGCACCCCAAAGTTTTCCATGAATACCGCTTTGGTAAGGTTAATGCCCCCAAATTCCTGAGCTTCGTTAATGCGGTTGCTTCCATAACCAGGAATGGTGACAAACAGATCACGCGGAAAGGAAACCAGGCTGACGGTCCCCTGGGTGGTGTTGATTGAAACCAGGAGGAGCATGTCTGTGCGATATCCTTGGTACTGACGCCAATCCGACCCGAGCAACAGGATATTAACCCGGCTGTTTTGCGGTTGTGATGTGGCAGTAGGGGTGGCTTGCATGTTCCCGGGTAGTTCACCCGAGTAGGGTTGAAAAGGGGTGGGAGAAGGCTGACCATTTGTTCCGGGGGTGAGCAAGAGATTTGAAATGGAAATGGGCGTAGGTTGAACGGATGAATTAATCAGGGGCAAATTGCATCCGACAATGCTCATTGCGAGACAAAGAGCTACCACCACGAAGACATATCGTTGACGTTTAGCCATAATTTTTCAATTGAACCATGTTATTGGGATTGTTGCAAGTTCCATACCTTCAATTGATTTTTAGTGAGTACTGAATCAAGCAGGGACAAGGGCATTGATGGTGGTTGTTTTTCCCTGGTCACTTTCCACCCAAATATTCCCATGATGGGCTTCGACCAGCAGCTTTGCCAGGAACAACCCTACTCCGGTTTCTCCCACTCCCAGCATCAAAGGGGATCCGGGCTTAAACCGTGGTAGGAACATGTTTGGAATATTGTCCGGGGAGATACCACCTCCAGCATCGGTGACCTGGATGCGCAAGAAGGATGACCCTTTATTGTCATTGTTGTTCTTTTCAATCATCACTCTCAATGTCATTTCCCCCTCAAGGGGTGATGCGAGGCAGGCGTTTGTAAGCAGCCGGATGAATATCTGCAATATTCCATTCTTATCCGCATTGATGCCAGGCAGTCGTTTGGGAACATCCAACTTGAGCAGGATGTTCTTTTCCCGCAATTGTCCCCGGATGGCCAGTAAAGCTTGGTCAATGATATCGTTGGGATCAAAATTGATTACATGGATCTCAAAATGGCCGGTTTGGATGTCTGTCATCTGGATGAGATCGTCCAATAAAACCTGCATCCTTTCGGAGGCGGCCTTGATGCGATTCACGAATTTTTGCTGGAACGCATTCAGTGAACCAGCAGATTCTCCCATGAGCAGATCGGAATAACCCATGATGGAGGTCATGGGCTGGCGAACTTCCTGGACGATGGATGCGATAATCTCTTTTTCCTGGTCGTGCTCGTCCCCACCATCGCGGTACAGGTTTTGAAGGTTATGAATGCGGATATTCGCTTCGGCGAGGGCGTTTTGTAAACGAGCCACTTCTTCCAAAGTTAACCTTAGTTCAGCTTCCAAATGCTCAATTTCTGAATTCAGAGGATTTTCCATAAGTTTCCAGAAACTTTTTTCTTTCCCATTGAAGTAGGAACAGCGTTGCTAAAAATTATAGCATGGAACAATTTTGAGGAAAAAACCTTTCAGGTTGACAAAGCGTCCTTTTTTGATAGAATTGAAATTCGACCAGCCGAAGTGGCGGAATTTGGCAGACGCGCTACGTTCAGGGCGTAGTGGGCAAACGCTCATGAGGGTTCAAATCCCTCCTTCGGCACAAGAGCTCCATTTTGTCTGGAGCTCTTTTCTTTACTTGAAGCGAGATAAAAAATAAGGTAAGATACTTCCATGAAGAAATGGAAAATCAAGCCCAGTCAAATTTTGGTGATTGGCGCTTTCGTATTGGGTTTTTTCCTGCTGATGAACTTCTTCGGGCGGTTAACAGAGCTTTCACGATTAAGCACCCAACGCGATCAGATAAAAGCGGAAGTCACCGCTCTGAACGGCATGCTTCGGTCACTTCAAACGAGTATTGCTTTTGCCACCCAACCTATCGCCGTTGAAGAATGGGCACGGGATGAAGCCCACATGGCAAAACCTGGGGATGTTCTCATCATTCCTGTGGCACCGGTTGCCAGCACCGAGCAACCGATCAATTTCCCGGTCCAAACACCTGCCCCTGTACCTAATTGGCAGGTATGGTTGTCTCTCTTTTTCGGTAATTAATTTATTCGGGGAATGCAAGTTAAATAGATCAAGCTTTTCTTTGGATCATCATCAAAGTCACATCATCTTCGGGGGTTATTTCCCCGCGGAAGGAAACCAGGTTTTCATCGATTTTGGATAACAATCCAGATGGGGTCTGGTTCAAATTGGTCTGAAGAATCTGAACCAATCGCTCGATACCGAATTCTTCTCCACTTGGTGAGAAGGTTTCTGTCAGTCCATCTGTATATAAGAAAAAGAAATCGCCCGTTTTACAATGATATTTTCTGTCTGGATAATCAGGTTCAGAAATCACCCCCAAGGCAATGCCACCTTTGGGCAGGATTTCGAGTTTGTTCTCGCGGGAATGGAATACATACGGAAGATTATGCCCGGCGTTTGCATAAAGCAGTTCACCCGATTTGATATCCAGGGTGCAATAAATAGCCGTAACAAACAAGCCATCCGGAGTTTCACTAAGTAAATACTGGTTGACTTTTTTCAAGACTTGCCCTGGGGAAAGGCTGGATTGCATTTGAGCGCGGATCAAAGTTCGAGCGACAGTCATATACAATGCAGCCGGGATCCCTTTATCGGATACGTCCGCGATAACCAATCCAATCCTTTCATCATCGATTTGGAATACATCATAGAAATCTCCGCCCACCTGGCGAGCGGTTTGCCAGCGCACGTCCAGATCCCATCCATCCATTGCCGGGAATTTATCAGGCAGGAAGGTACGCTGGATCTGACGGGCAAGTTGGATCTCCCTCTGAAGGCCTTCACGGGTAACCATTTCTTTTTGCAGTAAATCGTTTTGAAATGCCATGGCAATTTGTTGGGAAATCCCCTGGATGATATCCAATCTTCGTAGATGGAACTCCGGGCGTACGTTCATTTCCCGCGCCAGAAGCACGCCATATACTTCCCCCTTTACCGAGATGGGGTACCCCAAGAGTAAATTCACCTCTGTGGGGGAATTTTGATCGATGAGCGTGTTTTCATTTTCGCATGAGATCTTTACCCATTCTTCGGGTTCGAGTTGTTCATCATCTAGTTTACAAACTTTGCTCTTATTATTAGCGACAATCCAATCAAGCAATTTGAATTCATGGGGAGCAAAACAGCAATTGAGTAATTGGGCTTCTTTTTGGTGGGAGCCATAGAAAGCTTCGATGGGGGTAAAGGAGGAAGTATTTTTATCCCAGGAATACAAGACGCAGGTGTCAATCCCCACCAGGATGGGCATCAGGTGAATGATCGTGTCCAGGATGTCTTCCAGGTTATTTTGAGAAACCACTGCCTGGGCGACCTGGAGTAACACCGCGGTGACGTACGCTTCTTCCTGACGGTTTTCTTCGAGGCGGATATTTTCGATCCCAACGGATATCTGGTTGCCAATGCCTTCCAAAATGGAAAGAGTCTGGGCATCGAACGAGATCTCGGCTCCTTTTGAGCCGGTTGGTTCGTGGACCACCAGCAAGGCGCCCAACACCTCACCATGCATCAAAATCGGGACAAGCACTATAGTCCCGGCAAGGATCTCATATATAGATTGGGGAAGAGAGATTTCCTTTTGCGGATTTTCAACTACGATGCTGGATTTGTTGGTCAGCAATTGTTTAATGGCTGGGGAAGTATTCGGCTGAAGAAATAGTTCATCGGATTGAAGATCCAATCCATAGGATGCTTTGAGGACGAATCGTGATTGGTTGCCATTGCATATGAAAAACGCACTGCGTTTCACACCGATGAGCAATTGGATCAGTTTTGCGGTTTTATTGAGTAACTCCTCAGTGGAACTAGCATCTCGTGTCGATTCGGCTACCTGCAGCAGGATAGTGGATGTCCAAGCCTGAGATTGTGCACTAGCCAGGTTACGGGCATTTTGAATAGCCAGGGCGGCATAGTTGGCAAAGGTCGCTGTCAAGGAACTGGCTTCTGCCCCATACCGGTCCGGTTTGGGATGGGCCAGGGTAAGGACGCCCAGAACTTGTTCGCCAACCTTCAGAGGCATGGCAATGGATGAATAATCGGATGAATAACTCTTGACGGCACCCAAAGGACCGTAGGGATCATCTGCTCTGCGGATGATGGGCTCATCCACCAGAAGTGCTGTACTTAACCACTGGTTGATCACCGGATTTTCGCTGCGTATCTTTTCGAGCTTTCTCTCACTCACATTAAAGAAGGCTGCCAGGTTGAGCGCGTTCACATCCATCGACTCTTTGTAACCTGGTTCTTCCAATAACCAAATAGCGGCACAGTCGCAAGGGAGAGTGTTATCCAATTCAGTTAAGATGATTTTTAGGAGTTCACCTGGTTCCACGTTCTTGGTAAGCAGCGAAGTGATGTTATGAAAACTGTCTGCAACTTTTCTGCGGAAGAGTTCTTCCCGGTATAGGTTGGCATTCCGCAAGGTGATGGCAATACTGACGGCGCTGGATTCGATCAAGTTACGGTCATCGTCATCGAATGCATCCAGCTCATGACTTTGAACGTCCAGGACAGCCAGGATATCCTGACCATAGACGATGGGAACGGTTAATTCTGAGTTTGTTTGGATCTGTGTCCCCTGTATGGAGCGATATTGAGCATCCTTTTGGACGTTGTTCGTCAGGTATGTTTTCCCTGTACGCGCCACGAAGGGGATGATCCCTTTTGGATCATCCAAGTGGAAGACAATATGTCTTTTTCGGTATTGTTCGCTGCGGACTCCACTGCCACTGCGGTAGATGATCAGGTTGTCCGGTTTCTGGATGACATAGAAATGCACAATGGGGTACTTGAACCGGTCGTGGATCAGCCGGGTGACTTCCTGGGCAAGCAGGTTGACATCCAGGATGGAGTTCAATGCTCTGCTGATATCCAGCAAAGCAGAAATCTGATCTGCCCGTTTTTTCAAGTTCCGATAAAGCCCGGCACTATTGAGGGCAATTCCGATGTTGTCAGCCAGGGGTTTAAGGTAAAACAGATCCAGCTCATTGAAAGCATTTTGCTGGTTGCTTTGGATATCCAGAATTCCAATGACTTTGTTTCTAACCCGAATGGGTAAGGTGGCTTCCGAGCGGGTGTCAGGCAGGTATTTCGAATAGCGAAATTTGGGCTCTTTTTTTACATTGGGAGTGAAGTATTCCTTGCCTGTACTGGCAACATATCCAATCAACCCATCTCCAATGGCAGGTTCACGGATATTTTCATCCGTCTTCATTATTTCTCGTATGGCAGATGATTGGATGAATAGTTTTTGAGATTTTTCATCCAACGAATAGATCATTACGTTGTAATAATTGAAGGTATTGCGGATCAGGTCCACCAACCGATCGTACAATTCTTCTGCGATGGCCAGGTTGGATATGGCGGAGGATACTTTTCTTACCAATGAGAGCTGTTCTGTACGCCAATTCTTGATCGCTTCTTGCCGATGGATTTGCAGGGCAACCGATGCGTGTCCGGCAAAATCCTCCAGGAAATCGATGAACTCCTGTGAAGGCGATTTCTGGTTGGGAATATCCAGCCGGAAAATTCCCAATAACTGATTCTCTGAAATTAGGGGGACCGCGATCGTGACCCCGAACTGGTTCGAGTTCGTATTTACTCGATACGTTTTGAACTTCAGGGATTGTGATTCAATTACTTGTTTGAGAAATGGGGATTGGTTTTGGGATGCCAGGATGGGAGTTCCGGTTTCGCCCGGGAGAGGGAAATTCGGTTGGAGGAGCCATACCTGTACTTTGCCTCCGGTCCAGTTTTGAAGGGTTTGAGAAAGCAGTTGGCATTGTGAAGCTGCGTTTTCCCTGGCGAGCAGTTTTTCTCCCAGGTGCAGCAACCGCCTCCAGCTATCCGATGCATTGTTCTTGGGTATTTTTTGCATCTGGATTAGTTTCCCGGTATTTGGTCAGAAGTAGGATGTTGGTTGAACCGTCGTTCGATAAATCAACCTTGTCCATCATTTGTTTTATAAAATACAACCCCAGACCATGTGTCTTCCGATTCCGCAGAGGGGTCTTTAGGTTCGGGGGTTTGAAATTCTTTATATTGAAAGGACGACCGTTATCTTTCAAGGCAATGGTAATGCCGTTCGGGATCAACTTTACCGTGCACTCAATATCCCCGATATTTTCACCTTTATAGGCGTGCTCGATGATATTCGAACAAGCCTCATCGACGGCAGTCTCGATGCAACATACATCATTTTCGGAGAAGTGAGATTCCCGAGCTTCCTTGGTTACAAATTCAGCGATTTTTTCAAGACTGGAATATCGCCCAGGAAAAATCATCGTGGGCATGGAGGTGCACCTGTTAAACTAAAAACTCCCAATCGCGGCAATATTGTCATCATAGATCTTGAAGAGACTGGTAAAACCCGCCAGATCGAAAGAGGAAAGGATCTTCGGTTTGAGATTGGAAAGGACGGTTTCTCCCCGGTTGAACCGCCGACAAGTCTTTTGCGTCGCGATCAATACCCGCAATCCGGCACTGGAGATGAAATCGACATCACTGAAATCGAGCACAATGTGGTATCTTTCCTGGTCCAGGACTTTTTTGATGGCGTCCGAAAAAGCAGTAGATGTTTCTGAATCAATCCTGCCCTTTACCTTGACCAGATCACATCTTTTTAAAGCCGTTGTGGTTACTTCCATGGCAAAACCTCCATTTTGATCGGTTGACAGGAAAATTATAACATGGTGACATTAGTTTGATAGCAACTTGACGGCATATATGAAGTCTGGTAAATCGCTAAAAATTCAGGTAGAATAATTTTGCAAGTATCAATCAGAGAGTGAGAAAAAATGAAAGGAAATGCTTCACCGCAAAGTGTAATTGATTCATACAAGAAAAGACAAAAACTGAGCCCGTTCTTATTCTCGGGATTGGCCATCGTACTGGTTGTTTTGGGGATCATTATCTTGGCGCTGTGGTTTACCAGTCCTGGCGCTCCGGTGCTTTTCCC
>JBGQAS010000256.1:0-3915 GCA_041494435.1 Anaerolineaceae bacterium
GCCAGCATGGCTGATGGTGTGATGAGGAGATCTGAAAGGACGATTGCGAATGATGGGAATCCCTTCGGGTAATTGATCAGCTACCGAATAAATTCGGGTGACATCCAATTCCTCTTCGATGCTCATCTTGGGCAAAATCGAGGGTAATGCCCGGGCGAGCAGCGTTTTCCCAGCTCCGGGTGGACCGATCATGATCACATTGTGACCTCCAGCAGCAGCTACTTCAAGGGCTCTCTTGATATGTTCCTGCCCTTTGATCTCCTGAAAATCGGTTTGAACCCAAACCGGTGTTTCGTCGATTTCCATGGTAACTTGGGGTGCAATCACCCGGTTTCCATTCAAGTGATCACACAGGTCGGCGAGCGTGGAAACGGGAATGACTTCCACATCCGGGATCATAGTGGCTTCAGCCGCATCCTCACTCGGAACAAAGATGCGTTGGTAATTTTCCTTGCGTGCCAGCGCTGCCATAGGGAGCATTCCGCGGACATGTTTGACCGTGCCATCGAGGGAAAGTTCCCCGATAACCAGGCTACCATTTAATGCTTCCTGAGAAATCTGGCTGGTTGTGACTAAAACGCCCAAGGCAATGGGCAGATCGTAAGCAGGTCCTTCCTTGCGCACGGAAGCCGGTGCGAGGTTGGCAATAATTCGTTTACGAGGGTATACAAAACCTGCATTGCGTATGGCAGTTTGGACTCTTTCGCGTGATTCCTGGACAGCGGTATCGGGTAGACCCACAATGGTCATGCCGGGGAGGCCGGAAGTGAAATCGACTTCAACGTTGACGATGACGCCATCCAAACCAATGACAGCGCAGGAATTGACGTAGGCAACCATGGAGTAAGTCTAGGATGACTAAACTCCTTTGTCAAATGAATGCCCAATAAAAACGGGCTCTCGTAGAGAGCCCGTTTGCTCGAAAAGCATTTGGTTCATTCCTTGTTGCTTCTCCAAACGTCCACGCTAGTATGTGGTGGAGATGGATTCAGATAGATTTATTTTCAGATTTTTCAAAATAGGTTATATAATCAAAAAGACACTTTTCAGGTTCTTTTTCAGACTTTCCTACCCCAGTGTAATAAAAAATTCTTTCGCTACCGATACGTGTCACTCTAATTCCTCTATTTCCTTGCTGTGTTGTATTACTGAGACAATTCAAACATTTTTCATAATCCAAAACTGCTATCCATGTATTAGTGAAAGATTTGTTTGCAAGAATCAAAACGATATAATTTGTAAATTTGTTTTTCTTAAATACTTTTAATTTTTCATACTCAAAAGTACAAAATGGAATATTCCAATATGTTTTTTTCCTCCCAAGTCCATTATGCTCAAATTGCATGAGTTGAAATGGACGATCTTGTCATAAGTGTAAGTAAATCAACCTTCTTTGTCAAATGCTTTCAAAACACAAGACGGGTTCTCCATGAGAACCCGTCTTGTGAAAACGATATATCTCATTTCTTCTTTTTTGCAGAATCAATCGTCCGCTTGATCTGGTCGATATGGTCATGGGTGTGGGTATTGGGTTGCTGCAACATTGCCATGGCCAGGTGCCACCAGGTGCCTTTATGCGCCTGGAAGGACTTGGGCAGGTTCTTCAGGAATTGAATAGTTACAAACTGGCTGCGCCTTAATTCAAGGAGCAAATCCTTGGTGGTCGGGTATGCAGCTGCTTCTGCCATGATGCGTTCGTTGGAGTTATCGGCAAACCCATCCGAGACTTGTTCCTCGCTGAAGAGGAGTTGATGGATGTAGACATGCCAGCCACGTTCCCCTTCAAGGAGATGGGCAATCACTTCTTTTCCACTCCACTCTGTTTTGGAGGGTTTTTTGGCTGCCACTGTGTCTGGAATGTTTTTAAACACTTTGGATAGTTCCTGATAATCTACATCGACCAATTTTTGATAAGCGGAAGCAAATGTGGCAGGAGAGGCGGGGATCTTCGGCATGGGACGACCAGATAATACCATTTCAGTGGTCATTTTCTTCGCACCCCGATAAAACACGACCTTTACCTTGTCATTTGCACTCAATCTAACCAGGGCAACTGGCAAGGAACCAGCGCTTTTGACTTCTTTTCCATTTATTTCAACGATAACATCATCCTTTTCCAAACCGCAAGCTTGGGCACCCATCCCGCTGAGAACGCCCTCGAGGTGTGCACCAAAAGGAATAGGCACTCCCAATCTCTTTGCAATGCTTTCATTGAAATCGCCCAGGAAAATGCCAAGCATGGGACGGTTGACGATGCGCAAATCAGGTCCCACCTCAAGAACATGTATCAAGTTATCCAGGGAATCCCTCCACTGGGTGGTGATTCGCGAAAGGAGCTTACGCCATTTCCAACTGGGCTTGAACCCGGTGTGTTCTACAGTGAAGGTAGAACCCTTTGGTGAGGGTGCCATGCTGATCTTGATTTGAGTGGCATTCGGTTCGCATTTCCCCAGGCTATTGAAGACTACTTCCTCGTTTTTCTTGAGGGAAACATATTCTCCAGCACAAAAGAAACCCGAGTTCCACGACAGGTAGATGTGTCCGCCTTCGTGGGGATCCACCGTAGCGGTGTTACACAACCATTCCCTGAGTGCCGTGGCATTGGTAAAAGCCCGGTAAACTTCCTCGACCGGTGCAGCAACTTTACGTTCGAATTTCAATGATACGTTTGCCATATTCAAACCTCCCAAATGTGAATTGTTCCAGTGATAATAGGATAACGATTTCCCCGGCTGATTTCAAGCTATATAATCTTAATCTAATGGAAGAATTTTTACCCCTACAAAAGAGCATCATCTATGGACCTGTGCTTTCGCGACGGTTGGGCAGGTCCCTTGGAATTAATATCCTTTCCCCCTATCGGAAGATTTGCTCGTTTGATTGTATCTACTGCCAATATGGTCGCACCACCATGCATACCTCACAACCTCCCGCAGAAGCATTTCCTTCACGTCGGGAAATTTTGAGGGAAGTCGAAAAAGCGCTTTTCCTTCATAAACATCTGGACCATTTGACTTTCTCAGGGAACGGTGAACCCACTCTCCATCCGGAATTTGAGCAGATAGCAAAAGAAGTCCGCAATCTCCGCAATCAATACAGGCCTGAGGTTAGGATTGCCCTTTTCACGAATTCAACAACCCTTGAAAATGAATCGGTCCGGAAGACGATTGGTTATATCGACTCGCCGATTTTCAAACTGGATGCCGGTGACCAGGAGATGTTTGAAAAGATAGACCGTCCAATAGACGGGATCCGTATCGAGAAGATCATTGAACAACTCTCTATCCAAACGCTAATCACCATCCAGTCTCTCTTCCTCGCTGGGGAGATGGATGAGAAAAACAATCCTCATTTTCAAGCTTGGTTGGGGGCAATTCAAAAGATAAAACCAAAGACCATCCAACTCTACAGTTGCGATTGGTCAATCCCAAGCTTGGGTGTGGAAAAGTTGCCTATAAACAAATTATCCCGGATAGCTGATTCCATCCAGGATAAGTATGACGGTAAAGTTGAGATCTACTAATTTAGGCTTTGAATCAATCCGCCCGAGCGATTCGTTTTTCCTTTAGAGCTTCACGGGTTTCATTGTGCTTTTCCTTGCTGATGGGGTATTTAGCTGCAAAGAAGATGGAGAAGGACAACAAAATTGCCGGTACAAGTCCAGTTAACAACCTGATGGCAAGAAGCGCGGATGCAGGTTGTGTTACGGACAAGGGATTATTTTCGTCTGGCGGGACCTGGTATTTGGCAAAGTGAAGTGCCAATTGCATTCCGCCCAAAGCCAACGCAGCCCCACTTTTTTGCAGGAAAACCATGAAGCCGTAGAAGGTCCCTTCACGGCGAACACCATTCGCCAACTCATCCTGCTCGATTACATCGGGTGTCATCGACCAAGGGATGACGTGAGCAGCAGCA
>JBGQAS010000033.1:0-10645 GCA_041494435.1 Anaerolineaceae bacterium
AAATTGATGCCCGTCCCATCCGGGATGGTTACATCTCCGATAAAGGTTGCCTGGTTGCATGGAATCGTTTCTGTCGCCGTCGGCGTCACCGTTGGTGTGTTGCTGGGCACGATCGGAGCAGGAACAGTGAACGTGGCGGTTACGACTGGAGGTTGGGTGACTCCCCCAACTTGGGCTTCGATCGTTTGAGCCGCTGCTGTCATGATGACATTAGCGTCCACGGTAGGCAACTGTCCAACTAACGAGGATAGATTGCAAGCCAAGGCTGCCAACATCATAATACCCAAAGCGATCCCAATTTTTATTTTCATCTCTTCTCCTCCTAACATATGCAAGCTAATGATAGCAAAATCAAAGGTTCGGGTCAATTGACCTCACCCTGTGAATGAGCAAATTATTTCGTTGCGGTATTAAAATGGTGAAAATAAAATGGGGATCTGGTTGGAAGAAAGTTATGGTGTAGGTGTAGGAATTCCCAACTGCTGCATCAAATCCACGACTGGTGGAAATCCAGGATGATATTTATAGGCAGTATTCAAATCTTCAACCGCTTTCGATTGTTCACCCAATTCCAATTCGGCCATCGCGCGCCAGTAGAAACTTTCCTCGAGATATGGTTTGGGGGTGGAGTCAATGGTTTGGGTTGCTAGTGTTACCAACTCATTGTATCTTACGGTGTAATAATAGGCAAAATATGGACCTGTCTGGTACCATAGCATTCGCCATGGGCGTTGTTCGTCCGGGATTGTTGGATAAATAAGAAACGCCTGGTCATAAGCGTCTGCCGCGCCCTGATAATCTTGCAATTTATACCTGCTAGTCCCCAGGTTGAACCAAGCCATGTATAATTCCAACCCTGATTGGGTCTTGGTTTCTTCCTCCGCCACACGGGCAGCTTCCTGAAATGCGGATGTTTCGTCAGCGAGGATACCGATGGCATTCAGTACATCGTTTTGTTTTTCAGGGGGATAAACCACCAGGAAGATGTAATCAAAATCCCGCCACTGGTCAATGAACTCAGAATAAGGAATCCGCAGGTTGATCCCCAACCCGGGATTGTCGACTTGGCCGATAAAAGAATCATCGACGATGACTTGCTGTGTGCTATCGTCATATCCGAGAACAGTGTTGTAATGACCCATCCAAGCTAGCTTTCCCGTGGTGGTGTCACGAAAGGTTGTTACCCCTTTTTCCACCAGTACTACAAAACCGTTGGCAAGCAGATTCTTCAGGATCTGGAGATTTCCCCCCACTCTAACCAAAGCTTGTAGTTTGTTGTCAGTATAGTTATTGACGTAATCCTGCAGTTCATAAGGCATAACATTTTTGTCTTCATCCCATGGCTTGACCACGTGGGCTATCGTATCGCGCGATGGCGGAGGAGATTCCCAATATGACAGTACCATGGAAAGGTTGGAGGGTGCACAATAGTTCCATTTTTCATGTTGATGGACAAACTTAACACCAGTCAGTTGAACGAATGGAGGTAGCGACGTTGGTGTGATTGTGGGGGTCGGTTGGATTTCAGGTGTACTGTTTGGAAAAGGAGTTTCTGTCGGTACAGCCGGGGTAACGGTACTTCCGCCTGAGGGAACGAATATGACATTCTCCGGCGGGTTGATCCAGCGCGAAACTACGAGGATTGCATTATCTAATCTCCAGCCAATATGAATCCAGACCGGTGGTAATGAAATGATGACTGCAAGAACGAGGATCCCCCCCAGGACAATAAAAGTATTTCTCAGTTTTCGGGACATTTTCACTCGTGAACCACAATGATATCACCCAATTTTGACCAGTTGAAAAGCCAGAGGGCGTCGTAAGGAGAGACATTGATACAGCCATGCGACCAGGGCTCACCGAAATGATCATGCCAATAGGCACCATGGATTGCCCAATTATCTTTGAAGAACATCAACCAGGGTACGTCTGCCAGATAGAAGCTTTCACTGCTTGCGACTCTTTCGTTTGCGAAGAGAGGCAACCTCTCTTCTTCATAGAAAATGGTAAAAGTCCCTTCGGGGGTTATGGCCGGTGCTTTGGCACTGGAAATCAAAGTTGCAAAAACGAGTTGGCATTTCTCGAATACCACCAGGGTTTGAGTAGTTAGATCGATATCTACCCTGCGACAAGACGAGTATGAATCAACGGCTAATTTGCTGAGATCAATCAAAGCAAGATCATCTAGGGGAACCCAATCGTTTGAGTCCAACCGGGCGAAGCCATCCTGTTGCTTAAGTATAGACACAACCTCGTATCTTTTGTGAAACATTCCGGAGCTAGTATTTGCAGTTTTGCCGGTCCACCCTTCTACATCTCGGATGACCCAACCAAACGGTTGAGTTGGGAGTTTGGAAATGATCAATCCTGAGAATGTTGTTATGGATACTGGATTGAGGGAAACCTCTGGCATCCATCCCCCATCGGTCAAGTGAACATAGGTCTTTCCATCCACTGATTGCGTTTGATCGTAGGCAAGATATGCGGGAGGTTCAGGTGCCAATCGATATTTTTCCGTTCCATTAATGGCATCGTCAATGGTTTCATAAATGGGTGCCTGGGATATTTCCAGGAGTCCATATGCTCTCCCTAATAACCCCGGGTCTGTTGGCGGATGCGTATACCAAGGTGTTATTTGGGTGGGGGTTTCTATGGGCTGATTCAGATGTTCTTCCGTAGATACTGAAGCGGGAAGATTTGTCACTGACGGCAAATGAGTCGATGGGATGGTAATTGCTTTGTTTATTGGATTAGCACATGCAGCCAGAATCAAAACAAAAATAGGTAATGAACTGATCCATTTTTTCAGATGCATAAATCACATTATAACGGGCAAGGCAGAGAGTTCATGAAATTAATCTATACGCAATTTACTTATTCAAGTTAGCGCCTGCTTGCAGATATTGCATTCTGGCAAGTATGCAAAATGTGCATTCACGCCAACGTGAAACTTTTGCTTGTTGGCGAGAAGGAATATTTTTCACTCTGCCCTGAAGAAAAACTTTGCACCCTGGAGTCCGGAGTGCAGGAACTGCATCTCTAGTTAATGCAAAATTTGCACCCCTTAAGAGTGCAAAAATTGCCCATGTATCTATTAACTACTCTTTAACTACTTTAATTGACTTAAGAGATAGTACCGTCTTTTTCCATTTTCTTGAGTTCACCAGACAGGTCCAGAACCCAATCGTACTTAGGGGAACGGGATGGTTTTTTGTATTGACCCAGGTCTACTTCTTCGATGGAATAATCGTTGAGAAAGCGGATCAAGGCAAGACTGACCAACTGACTTATTGGAAGGTTATGCTGCGCAGCCAGGTCCCGAATCGCAGAACGTAGTGCGGGAGGAAGATCATACGTTGCGCGAGCCTCTTTCCGCGACTGGATCTTGGCGCGTTCGCGGGCTTTCTTCTGGCGAGTGCGCAGAGGCAACTGAGCTTCGGCCTGGCGCTGTTCCATACCGGCGAGTAATTCTGCCACGGTAGGATCGAGCACTCTTCGTCTTTCAAGTTCTTTCTTAACCATTGACTATCTCCTTTAGTCGGGTAAAGGCCTGAACATATCCGCCTATCCTGTGATCATTTGTACGGATGCCCAATAATGCCGTGCAGTGAGGCGAATATTCGAGAAGAGTCTTGCCATATGCGGGAGCCTCCCTCACGCGAGTATCCTGTGGAATGGGAGGCAAAACATGTTTGCCAAAAACACGGGTGAGCTCTTCAAGCTGTATAAAAGATTCCCGGGTAAGTCTTTCAAAGAATGTCGGTAAAATACTATAGCCAGAAAAGGGATGACCTCTTCGAGATAGCTCAGCCATGGTAAGAGCTATTTCCTTAACTCCGTCCACCGCCAGGGCATCCAGCCGGGTGGGGATGATCACCCAGTCGCTGGCGAGCAGACCACTCAAGTGAAGGACATCGAGAGAAGGTGCCATGTCAATAAATATGACATCGTAGGTAGAATTACTTAACAAATGGTGCAACGTTTTCTCGGAAAAATTAGCCAGGGTAAAAAGACGTTTCACTTTTTCAGTGCTCTTATCACTGGTAAGGATATCCAGGTTCGGACGAGCAGGAATGACAACATCACTTAAAGATTCCTCTTGGCCAAGCAATCGATAAAGTCCTGGACCTTTTTCCAATCCAAGACAGATGGCAACATGTCCCTGCGGATCCAAATCCACGAGGAGGGTGTGAAAGCCTTCCATGGCAAATTGATGAGCCAGGGTGATGGCTGATGTGGTTTTCCCTACCCCACCTTTCTGGTTGGCAAAGGCAAAGATTTTCATAAAGGTTTGTTTTTGTTGTCCCGGTGAACAAAAGAGATAGTGGAACCCAACTAAGGGTCGCCCTTTATTATACATCAGTGTCGCCCTTATCTTTCTCTGTGTGATTTGCAGGGTCGACACTCGGAATTTTGGCAAGGTCACCCTATAATGATATAGGAAACCTAATGAGAGGGTTCTTCCGGATAAATCGACTCTCTATGAGTGAATGGGTAAAACAAGGATTTATGGGTGAAATTGTGATGCCAAGTGTAACCGCGGTTACACTTTATTTTCGCTTCAATCGAGCTTGAAGTAATTTGATCAAAGATTCCATCCAGTGGAGTACCTGCTCCCCTCGCCCATCCACGACAAGGGAATCTGCCATGGCATCCAGAGCTTGTGCCTGGCCAGCCGGAGAAAGTGAATCCATGTTCTTGGCCAGACGGCGGAGGTTGCGTAAGGCATCCCGGGTGGATTGATGGGGAATTGGTTTTCGACGAAGTGTCGGTCTTTCGGTTGCAGGCTGAGAAATGCGCGATACCTCTGCCACCTCCTCGGATGTCAGCTGCTCCTGGATGCTGGAACGAATCATGTGTTCCCACTGTTCCGAGGGTAGAGAAAGGACTTCACGTAACACTCGTTCAGGCAAACGATATCGATCTGCCAAGTCCAAGAGAGGCGTAGGCAGTTGAAGGATGTTTAGCAACTGGACCATTCGGGGACGGGTCAATTGCATGATTGGGATGATCTTGTCCCACATACCGGCTGGCATGCGTTGCGAACGAGATCGGCGGAAGAAATCGTAATCATCCGGTAGCTCGATCTCGGGTGAGATCCCAGATTCCGCCAGGATTAGAGCCGCGACTTCACAGGCTTGCTCCACGGCGGAGGGAGCTTCTGTGTGCCGGTTCTCGAGTACCTGGCGCTGACGGGTGGGTTGGCTTACGACCTCCACCCTCAATTCGGGTTCCTCCTTTTTTTTCTGGGAAACCTTTTGCAGGCAAGCTGCCCAAAAACGGCGCTCCCCGGTTTCTATTTGAAAGACATATTTTCCATCGGGAAGACTGACCCAGTTGCCGGTGATAGGTTTGATCTGACCATGAACATCAAAAGAATTCCCCATGGCCATCAGGCGGTTGATCTCCGTTTGGGTGGCGTCGTCGGCTTTGGCTTGAGCCAGCCACTCTTCAGCGGCTTGGTAGCAAGTCAGGTTGCCTGCAAAGAAAGCAGAGCGAATATCCGTTGGCAGGACACGGCGGGGCTGAAAACGATCGGGCATCATCTGGCTTGGTTTGATCCTTTCAATTCTCTCCACCGTAACTTCGGAAACTTTATTGTTTGAAGGACGGAATTTCACTTCCTTCGATTCGGTAGGGAAATCTTCGAAAGCGTTAAATCGTTTTTTGGTTTGAGGCGACATGTTATTACCCCTTAAAGAGGATCATCCAACGGATGGCCGGGCGCGTTCCAGAACAAGGTTAACCAGGGTGGCGTATTCCTGGGTTGCCCGCGAGCTTGACTCCAAGGTTAGGTCTGTTCGCTGGCGGGGAGGTTTGTACATGAACACATCCATGTGAGCAGAATGAGCATAGGTCAGATCAGCGGATTTGTGAATGGGTGGGAGAACATCGCTGCCAAAACGTTTGCCCAGTTCAGCCAGGATTTCCTTTGCTTCAGAACGTTGTTCATCGCAAAGAGTGGGAAGATAACCCAGGATCTTGAGCCCGGGACGAAAGTGCATCCGGACCTGATCGATTGTCTTCTGTAGCTCCCGCAATCCCGATACACCCAGATAGCTGGTTTCCACTGGGACCAAAACCAGGTTTGCCGCAACCAGGGAATTGATCAACAAATCACCTGTATTGGGAGGCGTGTCGATGATGATAAAACCAAACTGGTTTTGGATCGGAGCCAGAGCACGTGCCAGACGGGTTTCATTCGCCATCAACGTGGGAAGAGAACGGGAGGCTTCCACCAGGGCAGCATGGTTGCTGAGAATGACAAACAGATTCCTATGAAGATTGCTAGGACGGATCAAGCGCTGGATGGAAGGTGGAGGCGTTTCGGTCAACAAAGCGGAAAGAGATTCCGAATCGCTGGTTGCTTTTTGACCAAAGGCAGTTGAAAGAAGGGCATGACCTTGAGGGTCCATGTCCACCAGGAGGATCCTTCCCTCGGGACCCTGGGTTTTGGAAAACCGCAATGCCAGACCAGCGGCTAGATTAACGGCGGTCGTAGTCTTTCCCACCCCACCCTTTTCATTGGCAATTGTGATGGTAACCGCCATGCACCCTCATTGATCCTATTCAATTTCAACAAAAGTATGAAATATCATTATAATGATAATTAAGGTTGAAACGAAAGTCAATATGGTAATTATGGTTCATAGTTGGGAATTTATCCTAAATAAGCATAAAAACCTTAAAATTAGCGTAACTCTATTGCTTTTAAGGTATAAATATGCGATAATGTTCGACTAAGAGGAGGAATAATTCATGTTAAACACCTCAAATGACGAAGAATGGCGCATGGCGCGCCTTGAAAGATTGAGCCTAAAAGAAGACCCTTTTAAGTTATCCGCCGACCCTCGTTACCTGTACCTGGGACCAGAGCATCTGGCTGTTTACCGCCAGGCCCAAAATGTGATTGCCCGCCGACGCGGTCTGGCGCTCATCACAGGGGATATGGGCATGGGTAAAAGCTCGCTGGCAAGACGTATCTATGATGTGTATGCCTCAGAAGAAAATGTGGATATTTGCTACATCCACACCGCAGCCTTCAAGTCCGCCATGGATGCATCGCGCCAGATCTCGCAGTCCCTGGGCATTCCTCCTCAACGAAGTTTTCAACGCCAGATGGAGAACCTGGAAAAGATGATGGCGAATGCCTACACCGCAGGCAAGAATGTGATCATCCTCTTGGACGATGCACAGCTCATGGAGAACGAAGCCTTGGATGTGATTCACCGCCTGTACAACTTTGATTACGATGCCAAGGTCGTCCAGATCCTTTCCTTTGGACAAAGTGAAATGTCCGCGTTGTTCGAGACCAACAAGGCAGTCAACGCCCGGGTATTCGTCCGCTTGGTCCTTCCCCCCCTCACCCTTTCGAGCGCTTTGCAAATGGTCCTGTTCCGTTTGAGCGTTGCAGGAAGGAATGAACCCCTGATCGATGACGACGCCTTCGAGCTTTTGTATGAACGATCCCAGGGTGTTCCACGGGAGATCATCCGATTGTGCGCTTTAGCGATCGATGCCTTGGTGAGCAGCGATGAAACTATCATCAACCGAAATATCGTCCGAGAGGTAATCAATATATGACCCCCAATAAATCCAACCGGACAGCGTGGGCTCAACTCTACGAAGCACGCCGAATTTCTTCCGAGCCCGAGTCGCGCAGTCCCGGGCGTCCCCCTGCGCCCATTCCCCGGCACAAGGTGGGGGTAACTCTTTCCCAGGCTGAAGTTTTTGAAATTGAATCCTGGCAGAACAGGTTATCGGAATTGCTCGGCCGCAAAGTCTCCATAGGGGAGACCATTGGAATCTTAACAAGAATCGCCAGTGCGCGCATTTCCCGAATTGCGGGAGCAGCACCGTTTAAATCGCTCTCGCAACTTGTTGAACTGATGGTCGAGGAAGAATAATTATTTCTTCCCACAATATATGTTAATATTGGTAGAAAAAATTAATCTTAAAAAATGGCTTTTCGGGAAGAAACAATAGAAAAATGGGCTGAAAAAAATCCTGACCGACCGATCACAACGGACAAAATGGAATCAACCACTCAAACCCAAACCACGCGAATTCAAGAGCCTCCCTTCCTGGATGCATGGCAATTTGTCTTGGGCCAATTGCAAAGCGAGATGTCGAGGGCATCCTTCGAAACGTGGGTGCAGCCCTTACAACCCCTGGGTTATGAGAGCGGAATTTACCGGGTGGGCGCCTTTAACCCTTATGCATTGGATTGGGTCCAGAACAGGCTGAAGAACCGGATTAGCCATATTCTTGAAGGAACCTACAACCATTCAGTTGAATTAAGACTTGAGGTGGTGAACAGTTCCTCAGTCGCACGAACAAAATCAAAGACCCCGCTAACCATCGAAGAAAAAAAGATTTTCGAAGTCCCTCTGAACCAGGGAGTGGAACCTCCCGCTTCGAACCGGAAAATGATGTTGCAGAGGGCATACGGCAGTGAACGGGCAAAACTTGTTCAACCCGAACGGGGTATGTATGTCACACTGTATTTCTTTTGTGAATGGCTTCCCCTGCTGGGACATTCAGCTTTTGCCACGGTGCTGGCATCACGGTCGCTGTGTTACTGGAATCCGATGACCGGTGAATTGCGGAACACGATCGAAACGGAAATGGGCGAACTGGCACAGAGAGCCGCGGTCAGTGTGCGCACCATCAAAGATGTCCTTTCCAATGACCTGGTGAAACAATATTTCCTGCGATACCTGGTGCGCCGGGTGATGACGCCGAATGGAGTCCGTACGGCAGGGATTTCGCTGCAAGTGCGCATGGATGATCCGCTCACTCCCCAGGATCAGCAGCTCAGTGGTATTGCTGAAAGAGAAACCTGGTATTCCCCCGAATTCGAAAATGAAAATGAAGGAGATTCGTAACCGCGGTTACGAATTGAAATTCCCGACGATTGAACCTCAAGGAGATTCAGCACTCCTGGTAAGATTTGGGAATCAGATTGACCCGGGATTAAATCACCAGGTCCACTCCCTTTTTCGAGAAATGAATAAAAAACCTAAGGATGGTTTTATCGAATCTATCCCGGGGTATTGTACTTTGGTTGTTAGCTATGATCCCTTGAAAACAGATTATGAAGACATCGAAGATTGGGTGAAGGCATCCATTTCCAAATCAAAACATTTTTCTCCCTGCAATCCTAAAACCATCGAAGTCCCCGTTCTTTATGGGGGTGAACATGGACCAGATCTTGAGGATATTGCGAAGCTTCATGCTTTAAGCGTAGAAGATGCTGTCCGTCTGCATGCTCACGAAACATACACGGTTTATTTCATTGGCTTCCTGCCCGGCTTTCCCTACATGGGACCGTTGAACTGTAGATTGGACACGCCTCGATTGGAAACTCCGCGACTGGAC
Organism: Anaerolineaceae bacterium; assembly: GCA_041494435.1. Lineage (GTDB taxonomy): Bacteria > Chloroflexota > Anaerolineae > Anaerolineales > Anaerolineaceae > JBGQAS01. The sequence continues at coordinate 9,382 of JBGQAS010000033.1, forward strand.
ATAAAAGCAGGCTCGGTTGGAATTGCCGGAATGCAAACCGGGATCTATCCACTTGATTCGCCCGGAGGTTGGCGGATCATTGGATGGACGCCGCTGAAACTATTTGATCCAGGATCGGAACCGCCGGCACGTTTTTCTCCAGGAGATGCAGTAAAGTTCATTCCCCTAAGGGATGGGAAGATCTTGCCATGAAAGTAATCGATCCGGGGTTTGCCGTAACGATCCAGGACCTGGGACGAAAAGGTTATCAGCACTTTGGGGTACCTGTTGCCGGTGCCATGGATGGATTTGCGTTAATGGCTGCCAACCACCTGGTTGGAAATCCCATCGATTTTGCAGGGTTGGAAACAGCCCTCGCTGGTTTTAAGATTCTAGCAGATAAAGACTGCGTGGTTGCCGGCGCAGGACGGGGATTTGAATTGCTAGTCGATGACGTAGTCTTTCCGCTCTGGTCTTCGGTTTTGGTGAGACAGGGACAGATAGTTCAGCTCAGAGCAAGTGTAGAAAGTGGATGGGGGTATCTGGCATTCAGTGGAGGGATCCAGGTTCCGAAATTGCTGGGTTCCCGTTCGACCTATCTCCCAGGCGGGTGGCCGGGTTTTTCAAGTCGAACTCTTTATGAGAATGATGAACTGCCTCTTGGAAATCAACTCGAAGCTTCAGACCTAGTCCGAATTTCTGGCAGGCAAATACTAAAAGACCTAATCCCACAGTATGATAATTCCTTAGTAGTAAGGTTCATATCGATGGGTGGGAAAGAAATTCTCGAGCAGTTTCAGGATCAGATGTATCGAATTGAAAACCCGAGCCGCATGGCATACCGCCTGTCGCAGAATCCAATCCCTATTTCCGGAACAACCGACATTCTTTCAGAAGGAGTTGGGGCAGGGGTCATCCAACTCTTGGGATCAGGTCAACCGTTAGTCTTGATGCGGGATTCCCAGACAACGGGAGGATATCGAAAATTGGGAGTCGTAATTTCAGCAGACCTGGATAAGCTGGCTCAATGCACCAGCGATCAGGCGCGGATTCGGTTTCGTGTAATCCCAGTCGATGAGGCTCAATCCCTCTGGCGGAAAAAGATTGCTTCCGTACTTTCACTTGACTGGGGCGAATCCTTGGACTCATGAGGGCGAGAATTCTTTTCTCAATATCTGTATAATTTGAATATGAATATCATCGATATTAATTGCGATCTCGGTGAAAGTTTTGGGATCTACAAATTAGGACAAGACGCCGAGATCATGCCATATATTTCTTCAGC
>JBGQAS010000174.1:0-5073 GCA_041494435.1 Anaerolineaceae bacterium
CAGGTTACCGTTAAGCGTCTGACCGGCTTGCAGGGAGAAATTCCCATCCACGATGGTCTGATCACCCATGATCGTAGATGTTCCTGTTTGGGCAATCACAAGGATGGGGGTTGCCAACAGGAATGCAAGGACGAGGCAAAATGCAAATATTTTTAGGTTAAATTTCATGATTTGGGCTTACCTTTCTTCGGGCGCGAACGATGATGTAGCTCCCGGCAATAAACGAGATGGCCACCCAGGATGCTACCCCTACGCCCAGGACGATCAAGATCCATGGGGATGAATTGTGGAACAATAGCCAGGTGACGTTTTGTAATTGAGATACCAATCCGGTGACCAATTGTTGTGCCTGGGAAATGCCCAGGATCAAAGTAAAGGCTGATCCGCTGGTGAAGATCTGGGTGACCAGGAGAATTAATGTAAATACAGCCGCAAGTGATAATCCCAGCAGCCAGCGTTTTGCCAGTTGCTTTTGATTTACCGAGTTGCGGATCTGCAGATAAGCCTTCCAGCGGGTTGTAAACCCTGCAGCCGGAGAGGCCATGGGTGAGGACTTAATTTCCTTTTTTACAGATACCCAGGCATGCTGGACAGGTTGGCACTCCGTGCAGGTCAACAGATGCTCTTCGAGTTGGAATTTCTGTTCAGGGGTGAGTTTAACCTCATCCAAAAGCCATGAACTATAAGGTTGGTGAACCATGGATGCTCCTTTCCAATCCGAGGGGCTGATGTTCTTCCATCCACAAATTTGCCAGTAGAAGCCGGGCTCTGTGCAACCGGCTTTTTACGGCACTGACTGATAACGATAAGGTTTTAGCTATTTCTTCCTCCGAAAATTCCTGCCAGTAACGCAGGATGATGATGGCGCGATCCTGTTCCTTGAGATTCTTCAATAAGGCATTGATGGCTTCGGTATCCTGTTTCTTTTTCAACATTGCCTCCGGTCCTGGAGTGGCATCGGGTGCGTCGAAATCCGTCAGCAGGTCGATATCCAGGGTTGGCAGACGGCGTTTTCGCTGCAGATCGATGCAGTAGTGAGCAGTGATGGATAACAACCAGGTGATGAAAGAGCGGTTGTTGTCATAGCGATCAATGGCCTGGTAGGCACGCCAGAAGGCTTCCTGGGCGGCGTCTTCAGCCTCTTGCTGGTTGCCCAACATCCGATAGCATAAGTTGAACACTGGTCTTTGATAAGTCTCCACCAAATGTTCGAACGCAGCTTCATCATTTTGTTGGGCAAGTCGCAGCCAATCGGCTTCAGCGAGGCTCACACGACGCTCCTGGAATGATCTTCTATCCAATATACGCAACAGGAATGAAATGGTTTCAATGGAATCAAGTAGAAAAGCATTTTCTTGCGAGACTTTCTAAATAAGTAGAGCGGTTCAGAAGGTGATTTCGTCCTTGCCGGTCAGTTTTTCGTTGATGCAATCCACAACCGTATCCATGTGTTTGGCTTTATGCACAAAATCGAGGTCATCCGTTTTAAGAGTCAACACCGGGCAGAGGTCAAAGTTCTTGATCCAATCCGCATAATACGACTCCAGCAGGTCCAGGTAATCGGGGGAGATGCCATTTTCGATATCCCTGCCACGACTGCGGATTCGGTTGATCAACACAGGCACCGGGGTTTTGAGGTAAACGAGAAGGGAAGGGCTTGGCAAGGTCTTCACGACCATGGAATAAATATTGCGATAGGTTTGATAATCGCGTTCGTTCAGGTTACCCAAATGGTTCAAAGCGCGGGCAAAAATGAAGGCATCTTCATAAATGCTGCGATCGATGATCGCATTGCATGGGTCTTCCCACATATCCAGGTGCTGCTGGGCGCGATGCCCAAGGAAAAAGATTTGCAGATGGAACGACCAGGACTTCATATCAGCATAAAAATCCGGCAGGTAGGGGTTATCTGCCACGGATTCATAAGCTGTTTTCCAACCCAGACGTTCCCCAATTCTCTCGGTCAATGAAGTTTTGCCTGAACCGATATTGCCTGCCACCAGGATTAACCGTTTTGCCATTTCACCCTCCGCAATTTATTCTTGTTAATTTTACTTTAGCAATTCCAATCCTGTGCAGGTTTACCGGATGCCCGTGTCAATCGAAATATTCAAAGTAGTAGTTTGGTTTGGAAATATCTGGACCGTGGCTGGTAATTCTGTAGCGTGCTCGATCCCGGTACTTAACAATTCCACCCGGTATTTTCCAGGTGCGAGTTCAATGGAATAGGTGCCATCAGCGCTGAAATGGATTTCTGTCACCAAAATGCCCAGGGAATTGAATAACTTGATACCTCGGGAAGTAAAAACTTCAGGGGGAGGGATAGGGGTGGGAACACCAATTCGTTCGACAGGAGTAAGAGGGCCGACACTAACCATTCCTTCCAACCTGCCTTTGGTGGACGAGCAACTTGTTAGGACGACCAGGGCACTTAGAAGGGAAACAATCATGATGCTTTTTAAGGTAGTCATAAACTTCATTCTACAACCAACCCGCTCAATTTCGTCATGATAAAATATTCTCATGTTCAAACGTTGGCAATTTTGGGTGGGATTGATCATTTCAGCCGTCTTTCTATACCTGACCCTGCGCGGTTTACAAGTTGCTCAAATGTGGGAAGTGATCAAATCCGCCAATTATTGGTGGCTGATCCCTTCCATTCTGGTTTATTTTGTCGCCGTATGGGCAAGAGCCTGGCGATGGCATTACTTACTCCGCCCCATCAAAAAAATATCCACCGTGACTATGTTTCCCATCGTGTGCATTGGCTATATGGGCAATAATATCTACCCAGCCCGTGCTGGTGAATTGCTGCGGGCATACGTCCTGAAAAAACGCGAAGGGGTGCAAATCTCGGCTTCTCTCGCAACGATCATCGTCGAGCGCATATTCGACGGGGTGGTGATGCTCGGTTTTGTGTTCATCAACCTACCCGAACTTGCCAAGCTGACCAGCGCATCCGGGTTTGTGGGGAGCATCCAGGCGCTGGCTATTTGGGGTGCTGCGATCTTTGGGATTGTGCTGGTGATATTCCTGCTGGCAGCCATGTTTCCCAAGGTCACCGAGCGGGTGACGCTTTGGTTGGTGAACCACGTTTTGCCCAAGAAATGGCAGGAAAAAGCCTGTGGAATTGCTCTCCGATTCCTTTCCGGGTTGGAAAGTTTGCGTTCGCCTAAGGAAGCCTTGATGGTGTTCCTGACTTCTATTGTCATCTGGCTGTTTGAGACAGGCAAATACTGGCTGGTGATGCATGCTTTTCCGTTCCAGGTGAGCTTCTTTGCCCTGATGCTCATGAACGGGATCGTCAACCTTGCCACTACGCTGCCATCTGCCCCGGGATATATTGGCACATTTGATGCTCCGGGAATTGCACTGCTCCGAGCCTACAATATCCCCCAAGATATAGCTACGGGTTACACCCTGGTCCTGCATGCAGCATTATGGTTCCCAATAACCATCCTGGGTGCTATCTTCTTTACCCGCGAAGGTTTGCAATGGGGTAAGGCGGTTTCAGATGCCAAAGCCAGCCAGGCTGAAAAGACTCCATAAGAATTTCCTAAAGTAGAGCTTGTTTTTAATTTCACATTCCTTATAATTTAGATAATACTTATCCAATTGGAGGTTTTATGAAAAAACAGCTCGCATGGATAACCGTGATACTCATCGGTTCACTTCTTTTAGGCTCATGTTCTCTCGCCAAAGATATCAGTGCTGTACAGAAAGCAGGGAACGATTTCATGACCGGGCTCCGCGATAGCCAGTTCCAGGCAACCTGGGGGATGCTTGCCACCTCACTACAGACGGAAATTGGCGGATACGATGCTTGGGTGACTTTTGCGACCCCAAGGACGTTCGATACCTGGTCGTTCTCGAACACGCAAGTGCAAAATGACGAGGCACAAATGGATGGAGAATGTGCCATCGGCAGCGATGCCTACACGTTAACCCTGGTGTTTGGCCGGGTGGGCGCCGAGTGGAAGGTTTCAGGAATCAATATTAAAGCCAAGTAAAAGCTATTCCAAGCAGTTACAAAAGGATGGCTGATCAGCCATCCTTTTTTTTATGCGAACCATACTTTAATTCTCACTTGATGGGTCTCGTTACTTTGATAATAACGAACCTACGGGAATGGCAATCCCAATCAGCATGATAACTATGCTGATGATGATGAGAACGATAGAACCTTTGGTGGAAGTATTCAGTACAGATTCATTGGGGGCAAGAGGGTTTGCTCTCCCCGGCGGCTCGCCGGGGATTGAAAAAAAGTGGCAGCGTGCCGCCGCCAAGAGCTTTTATATCTGTTGTTTATCAGAGTTAATGATTAGGTTTGTCCAAGTAATCCCAAATATTATCGACGACTATTTTCGGAGTTATTCCCAAATCATAATAACCAGCACTCGAGAATGGAAAAGATTCCCTGGATATGACTAGGTTCCAATGTTTCATTACGGGGTTGTTATGGACGTATTCCAACTTTTGTTCAAGAAACTCCATGGAATAGATATTTTTTGCTTGAATGTCTTGCCAGATTGAATATCGAATATCCGACTCACGGCGACTTTCATGAAAAAATGTAAGCAAATCCTCCTCATTGTCATGTTCAAGTTGATGGATAATCCTATGGGCAGTATAGGACCCAAAGTTTTGAAGAGTCTGTCCAATAGTTTGATTTATTGGTTTGAGGATGCAATGAAGATGAGTTGGCATGATTACAAAGGCAAAAAGAAAGATTTTTTTCTGTCTTCTACGCGTATCAAGAGCCTCAATAATGATTGAAGAGTAAGTGTTGGATTTGAATAATGGTTTCCACCCACAAATACTAGCTGTGATGAAATAGAGGTGTTCATCATCATTGAGAGAATCGAAGGTCATTGGATTAATTATATAAAAATAACAAACCAGGCGGCGAGCCACCGCCTGGAGCATTGTTAGGTTTATTTCAAATTCTTCACATATATTTCCACGGCTTGCTTCATGAAAACAGCCATGTCGGGGTGGAACTTGAGGAAGGTCTTCTGGAAGCCGGGATGGTCATTGTACAGTTGCGCCAATCCCAGTAGCCGTTCCTTACCC
>JBGQAS010000019.1:0-12757 GCA_041494435.1 Anaerolineaceae bacterium
ATACTATCGGAGCAAAGTTAGTTAAACATCGTATGACCCGCGGCTATCGTGTTGAAGTGGCTGTCAATTACGGGGATCCTACAGCTTACAGTAGGCTGCAAGAAGCATTCAGGAAAATAGAAACGCACAGGGAATTTGTTGAACGGTTTCGTTCAGATCAGCAGGTCTATTCTACCCAAGGTGAACGTTTATACGAGCTAGCTTTAGATGATGTTCAATCTTGTCACCTGGATAGAAGAGAGCAAGAAGAACAAGAGGAAGAAGAGGAAGGTGAAGAATTAGGATAAGTAGATTCTAACATCGCTCGGATGGCAATTGAACTAGAGCAATATTTGAATGATATATACCAATTCTTACATATCTTCTTCGCCAAGCGCGCTGGCAGATATAGTGACGCTTGAGGAGATCCAAGAGACGAAAGGCTAGTTGGCAGAGAAATAAGAACAGACGAAAGGAAGTGCGTAAATGCAGGCGTTTTCACGAGCTATGAAAAAATGGATTCATGATAATCCCTGCCCAGAATGTGGGCATAACCGAGCTTCACACCGCCCAGATGGGCATGGATGCACATACCAATGGGATGACCCTAACGATCCAGGTTACACAACCCATGAGTGCCCTTGTAAAATTGATTATGGGATTTATGATCCACAGCCCTTCCGACCTCCGGTGTTTATCTCGGGTGAAAAAGCCTTGAACATGACAGAAGAAGAAGCGCAGGCATTTCTCAATGAAATTATAGGTACAAACAACAGCAAGGAAAATACGATAGAAGCTGAGACTTGTCTCAATAATGGGGTAGAGTACTACGAGAAGGGTGATCAAGACCACGCTATCAGTGAATATGTTAAAGCTATTCAACTCAATCCTAATTATGCCGATGCATACTTCAATCGTGGGCTTGCCTATGCTAGTAAAGGTGATCTGGATCGTGCTATTAGAGATTATGATCAAGCGATCCAAATCAATCCCAATGATGCCAGTGCGTACAGCTGGCGTGGTCTAGCTTACGCTAAAAATGGTGATCTGGATCACGCCATCAGCGACTGGAATAAAGCTATTCAACTAAATCCAAACTACGGAGAGGCATACAATAGTCGTGGGATAGCCTACGCTGATAAAGGTGATCTAGATCGTGCGGTCAGTGATTTCGATAAAGCTATCCAACTAGACCCAAACTCTGCAGGGGCTTACAGTAATCGAGGATTAGCCAATGCTAATAAGGACGAGCAGGATCGAGCCATAAGCGACTATGATAAAGCTATTCAACTGGACCCAAACTCTGCAGAAGCATACTTCAATCGAGGGCGCACTTATTATGGCAGAGGCGATTACGATCGTGCCATCGATGATTATGATAAAGTCATTCAACTTAAACCAAACTCTGCAGACGCTTACCACAATCGTGGGATCGCTTATGCTGAAAAGGGTGATCAAGACCGTGCGATAGGTGATTACGATAAAGTTATTCAGATAAATCCTGATGATACATATGTTTACTACAATCGTGGGCTAGCTTATGAAATAAAAGGCGATCATGATCACGCTATAAGCGACTACGATAAAGTAATTAAAATAAATCGCAAGGATGCTGATACATACCACAGACGTGGGAATGCCTATGCTAATAAGGGGGATCAGGAACGTGCACTAAGCGATTACAACAAAGCCATACGACTAAACCCATATAATGCGGTGACTTACTACTATCGTGGGCTAGCCTATGAAAAAATGAGAGAAACAGATAAAGCAATCCAGGAGTTCGCGAAAGTCATGGAATTATGTGGAACAGACACCGAGTTGTGTCAAGCTGCTCAGGAGGAGTTACATAAACTAGGATGACAATACCAGGTATTTGATGCCCTCGCATACAGGTATAAATACTAATAAGGTTTTACTGAATTAGAATAATTGAGATTCACCTTGAGAATCGTTGATGGAACTAGGCCACATGAGATTTATCACCAATTATAGCCACCAGATGTTGCGGAAACCCCTTTCCTCATCAATCAGACTGAAGCGGTGGCGGGTTCGAATCCCGCAAGGTCCACAAAATTTGATGCACCGATAGAACTTCATAGATATTGAAGAGGTCGCACCTTCAATCCTATTCTCAACACAGGTTTAGATCTCTGTATAATTCAAATTCACTATCAGCGTATTACTGAGATTCTTTACATTATTATTAGGTTTTGTTGCAAAGCATGAATTAACATACTATACTAATAAACCCAAACATGGCTTACGGGATTATTTAAAGAAACAAACAAACGTTATACCAGCAATTATTGCAAAGATAGAAACGAGTCAGTCGTTAGAAAATATAGACGATATTATGAATATATCTGATGGAGTCATTGTTGCACGGGGGGACCTTGGTTTAAATATTCCATTTGAACGATTACCTCTGATCCAACATCAGATCATAAACATAGCGAAAAGTTTAAATATATATGTGATCGTCGCTACTCAAATGTTAGAGAGCATTTCAGAAAATAAAGTGCCTCATCGATCAGAGATAATTGATATAGCCACTGCTGTGTATCAAGGAGCATCTGTACTACTGCTATCGGGAGAAACTAGAACTGGCAGGAATCCTGTGTATACTGTCAAAGTTTTGGATAAAATCATAAGGCAAGCGGAGTTCGATAGAATTAATGGGTTTAAATAATAAAAGATCCAATAGGGTTATAAAATATATAGATCCATATATTATTAGCTGTTAACGGATAATGTCGAGAATAAATCATTATGAATAGAATTCATTTTTCTGATCAATCTGAAGGGCGTTATGATAGACACAATTTGATCACTTGGTGGGATCAGAAGAAGGTCTCACAGGCGAAGGTGATCGTGGCAGGAGCAGGAGCGTTAGGCAATGAGGTGTTAAAGTTGTTGGCGCTAATTGGGGTTGGTAATATTATAGTAATAGATTTTGACAAGATATCACCCTCCAATTTGGCACGAATGGTGTTGTTTCGGGAAGAGGATATCGGAAAACCAAAAGCGCAAATGGCTGCTAAGCGTCTTCATGAGATTAACCCAGAAGTAGAAATAACGCCAATTCAAGGTGATTTAGGCATTGATCTCGGTTTAGGTGAATATCGCTCCGCTAACTTGGTTTTTGGTTGTCTTGATAGCGTTAATGCCAGATGGGCTCTCAATCGTAAATGCATTCAAGCTGGTGTAGAATGGATAGACGGTGGGATAAGTGATTTTCACGGCTCCGTATCGCGTTATAGCCCAGCAACTGGTGCGTGTTATGAATGTACTTTCACAAAGAAGACATATGAACGTTTCAATCAGCGCTACTCCTGCCCATACGGGTTGGTGAATAGTATAGGGCAGCCTAAGGTACCTACAACTGCTGTAACGGCTTCGGTAATCGCTGCAATCCAGGTGCAACAAGGATTGATGATGATTCACAATATAGTCGATGGGTTGCAGCCTGGGACAAGACTGATGACGTATCTCAAGCCATTTCGAATGGTGATCAATAAGCTACCATATAACTCGGATTGCCTGGCTCATTACACAATCCCTACCAACATATCCCGGATTATAGCCGATACGAATACCACAGCAAGGGAGGCAATCGAGAAAGCACGGGAATATTTACCCAACGTATCTAGTTTATCCCTGCCTTTTGACCTGGTCACAAAGTTTTGTTGTGATGCTTGCAAACAGAATGAACTGGTCCTCTTACCAAAGGGAAAGGTGTTTCAGAACCAGGCTAGATGCCCAAAATGCGGAGAAATGAGAACACCTGAAATCAGTAATATAATCGATCTAAATAACGCCTATGTTGATTTAACGCTCTATCAGCTTGGAATCCCACAGAATGAGATATTACAATTCAATAACAGCGATCAAACAATTTATTTAAAATTTCAGAATTAGTGTAAAACGAAAGGCAAAAATGGAAGGTAAACTTCAACTTACTGTCCGTACGGCGAACCGAGATCGCCAGGCTCCTATAACCGCGCCTACAGATGTAACCGTCGGTGAGCTGCTAGGTGATGCAAAAGAAAAATGGAACCTCCCCGGGAATTATGAATATGTCCTCAGTTGTGAAAGATTGGGTACCCAGCTGGAGGAGAATATGACATTACAGCAGGCTGGTGTTTTGGAGGGGGATGTTCTTGAGATCCAACCCCTGCCAGATGCTGGTAGCGCAAGTAAATAGTTAGAAGATTTCGGAGAGTGGAGAATGCTGAATCCAACTTATCGTCGGCTCAAGACAGATTATGATAAGGTTCTCAAGCTCGCTGTCAACAGTGGAGGGTCTCTCCGGCTTTTACGAACTACAGGCGATCCTCCAAAAAGTTATGTCATCGAATATCATTGCCCAAGCCTTGTAAAATCTTCCACCGGGCAAATGGTTATAAGCAATGTGCATCAGGTCGAAATAAATCTAGGGATTAATTATCCCACGGAAAAACCTACTGCACGTATGCTGACGCCAGTATGCAACCCTCATGTATTCGATTCCAATGCTATCTGCCTGGGTAACGATTGGAGTGTAGCTGAGACATTAGACAATTTGATTTTACGGATTGGTGCTTTATTGCAACTTGATCCAAAGGTCCTTAATCCTAAAAGTTTAGCGAATTCCGCAGCATACGAGTGGATCACGAAAAACCCCGGAAAGATCCCACTCGGGTATATCACTTTCAAAGCCCGACAGGAACCACCCAGGCGAATTAGCTGGTCTTAGAGGGTTTCACGAATGTCCAATATCGAATGGCAGGATACCGTTGAGTTAAAACCGCTTGAACATTCTCTAGAAAAATTTTGTATAGAGCGCAATCTTCCCTGGGAGGAGATTAAAAGATCATCAGGGACGGTTGCTTTTATCAAGAAAAATGCTTTAACAGATCTACAGATACATCTTGCGGAGGATACGAATCGCGAGCATGGTGGTGTGCTGGTTGGTAAACCATATTATGATTCCCAGGACGGGCGTTATTTTTCAGTTATAGAAAGAGCCCTCCCAGCTCTGGATACTGAAGGCTCACCAGTACATTTGCAATTTACTCCAGAGGCATGGACATTCATCTCGGGAATTATGGTACAGGAATTTCCTGATTTTATAATTTTAGGATGGTACCATTCGCATCCTGGATTAGGCGTGTTTATGTCTGGTACAGATAGAGCGACCCAAAAAGCCTTCTATAATCACGAATGGAACCTCGCTGTTGTTGTCGATCCCATGACAGTGAAAGCAGGATGGTTTAACGGTCCAGATTGTCTACCAATGGATAACCATCATGTGTTTGCCTACCAGGATATAGGGTTCGTTAAACCCCTTATTCCAACGCCAGATGTAACAGGTCAACCGGAAGAGGAAGAGTATCGACATAGTTTCCGGTTGGAAAGCCTAAGATGGCTGCTTCCAGTCGGAGCATTATTAGCTGCTTTTATGGTCGGAGTATGGTATATGGGCAAAAATCGGGTATAGGCAAGGGGAAGGATAATGGGCAAGAAAAACTTGGCTGATATATTGCGCGATATTTTTGGTTTATCTCCTGCAAATTCTGGCAGGCAGCCGACAAGTTCACAGTCCATGAATACATCGAACAGATCCAGAACATCCTCAACCCCACAACCCCAATCGATTAATCAGCCAACGACGAATCATCAGGTATCACAGCGTCATATCGCACCTGAGAAAAGGACAAAACATGTTGAATGGGGAACGACTCCAGCAAAAAAATCTCCTTCAATTGATATTCACACAGTCCAACCGAAAGAACCCAAGGTAGATTGGGGCGGAGTTTCGAACGGCTCAGGACCAAACCTGGAATCACTGATCGGTGTCGAAGATGCGTATGAACACACACCTTTGCTGCCTGGCGAAAGGATAGCATTCTGTATACGCGACAAAGTTGCCTATCACCTAGAAACCTGGGAGTTTCTCAAACAGCAGAACCAAGGACTTTGTTGCATATGTAAGCAGTCAAATGTGATCACGATTTATACGCTCCCAGGGACGCTGGTCGAAATGCCCCCGTCGATAACACCAGCTATATCAATCTCAGTTGTTCGACCAGGTGAAAAGGTCATTGGTCTCACTGATATTTGGGATCACGTCAATTGTGCAGTTACAATTCAAGGCTATGTTTATAAAGTTTATAAAACTCAAGCTACCGGAACCTATTTTATACGCTTTGAACCCCTTGGCGTAACTGATCCAGTGTACGCCGGATTTAAAGTAGTAATTTTCCCTGAGTATCAAAATGCCTGGACTCTAGCTGGGATTTCTATAAATAGTTATGAAAGAAAAAATATTTATGTACGGGGATTAATTGAAGTTCACTCAAAATGGGGAATAGAAATTCTAGTAAATTCTCCGAGGGTGATTGAGGTTATTCAATAATAATACTTCACCTTAATAGGACATCCTATGTCACCTAACAGCTCCCGCATACGTTGGAACATCCCTCCACAGAACGAGCCACCGCAGGATGAAATTCAACGAATAACTCAAATTCCATCCGCCAACCCTGAGTCAGGTGTTGAAGCTGCATCTACAACACCTCTTTTGGACCAAATCGGCAGAGATCTGACTCAATTAGCACGTGAAGGGAGATTAAAGCCTTTATTTGGGCGCCAGAAAGAACTTCGGCAGCTCCAGAGAATTCTTTTACGCAAACAAAAAAACAATCCCCTTCTGGTAGGCGCTCCTGGCGTTGGGAAAACTGTGCTGGTTGAAGGCCTGGCTATTATAATTGCCCAAAATAAGACTATTGAGGAGCTTAAACATTTGCGGATCGTAGAAATATCCTCCGGTTCTCTGGTATCTGGAACGACTTTTCGAGGCGCGTTTGAAGCTAAATTACAAGAATTGATTACAGAAGCATCCCGTAATGAAAATCTAGTATTATTCATTGATGAAATTCATACAATGGTAAAAGCTGGAGCTGTAGAAGGGGGCGCTTTGGATGCTGCGAACATGCTTAAACCTGCTTTAGCTGAGGGAGACTTACACTGTATTGGTGCAACAACATCCGATGAATTTGATCAATTCATTCACTCCGATCCTGCTTTTGAGCGCCGATTCGAGCCACTTATTCTTGAAGAACCAACAGAATCGGAGACAATCGAAATTTTGAAAGCTGCAATCCCTGCTTATGAAACTCATCATCATGTTCACATACTACCCGAAGCAGTGGAAGCTGCCGTCAAGCTCTCAGAACAGAATATCCTGGATCGTCGCCTTCCTGATAAGGCTTTTGATCTACTTGATACAGCATGTACTTATATTCGATTGCCAGATCCAGGGACCTTGCATCCATCTGATCCAAGCATGACTGTTGATGATAATATTGTATCGCTTGCACTCGCTGATAAATTAAACATTCCGGTTCAAAAATTGGACCAGGATTTTAAAACTAAGTTGTCTGGAATTGAAGAATTCTTGAATCAGCACGTTTTCGGTCAGCCCATTGCATTAGGAAAAATCGCCTCCGCCATTATCAATGCTTTCTCAGGTTTAGGTAATCCCTGTCAACCCAAGCAAGTGTTCGCATTTTTTGGATCATCAGGGGTTGGAAAAACTGCCACTGCAAAAGCTCTAGCAGAATTCTTATTTGACTCACCCGATGCCATGATCCGTCTTGACATGTCTGAATATAAAGAAGCACAATCAATTTCTCGGTTATGGGGCTCTCCTCCCGGATATGTTGGTTATGATGACGAAGGGACATTTGCAACTCGTCTACGTCGGCAACCTTTTTCTGTAGTTTTACTCGATGAAATTGAAAAAGCTCACCCTGAAATCCATGACGCTTATCTTCAAATTTTTGATGAGGGAAGATTTACCGATACTCATGGAAGGCTAATTGACGCTCGACATGCAATATTTATTTTGACATCCAATCTATATACAGTCACAGAAGTTGAATCTGTTGACCAATATGAACAGCAGATTGCATCCATACGCCAATCATTAAACGGTTATTTCCGTCCAGAATTCGTGAACCGCATAAGTGAAATAGTCCTATTCAAGGAATTATCTACTGATGATCTTGCAAGCATAGCACAGGCAGAGATCCTTAGTATTAATGATCGCCTGTCGAGATATCAAGTGGTTATACATCCATCTGATGAGGCTTTGAAATGGATCGCAAAGGAGTCGTATGATCCGAACAGCGGGGCAAGGTCTGTCTCTAGAGTAATATCGCGAGAAATTTCAGAGCCAATCAGCAATCAAATCATCAAGGGCGAATTGAAGGATGGCCAGAATATAAATCTGGCTGTTGAAGATGAAAAGCTCGTATTTAAATATCAGATTGGTTAAGGAATATCAAAAGAGTGGCTATTCTTAATTCAGAAGGATCGTTAACTACATCCCACTGAGCCTATTATGAATAAGAGTTTGAAAACAATTTCAGTCGTATTATCAGAATAGCCCATATCAATCGAACTTCCGGCGTATGCTATGCGATATGACATGGGTTAGAGAGCAGCAATTAAGCACCTCCCTTTTCTGGGGTTCAATAAGGTAAGATAAAGCTGGTGGCAATCGATGCAGCTTATAAAGCGTTTCTTTAGATGGTTTTCTACCACATTTCGCAAACAGAGGCTTAGAGGAAAAGTTGCAATGGGATGCCTCACAATGGCAATTCTGTTTTGTATATGCGGCATCCCAATAACGATTCTCAGCCCATCAATACCATCATCTATAGCGATACCTACCCCAATAAATATCACTAGTACTCAGCCATTGGCGGTGAATACTGCGGTTACAGAATCTGATCAAGCCACTTATGTACCTTCATCCACAAATACGTCAGAACGAATAAACACATCAGTACCAGCAAGAACATCAGCACCATTAAACACTCCCATACTTTTTGTAACAGCAACACTTCAGCCTTCTACATTAGCCTCAATAAAGGTTCACTTTATTGATGTTGGTCAGGGAGATTCTGTTCTTATTCAGGCTCCTGGTGGTGAAAGCGTGCTGATTGACGGCGGTGAAGCAGACAGTGGTGCAGTTCAATACCTCCAAAGGTTAGGTATTACCCATTTGAATCTGGTTATCGCTACACACCCACATTCAGATCATATCGGCGGTTTGGTACAAGTACTCAACACCATTCCAGTGGATGAAGTAATTACTAATGGCGTGATGCATACTACACTGACCTATGAGCATTTTCTGGATGCTATTACCGCATCGAAAGCTAAATACATGGAAGCCAAGCGTGGCGATACGATTTCCCTTGGTGATCTGAACTTTAATGTCCTCAGCCCAATCTCTAATACTGATGAAGACCTGAACAATGGATCGCTTGTCCTCCGACTAGTTTATGGGAAGGTTTCATTCCTATTCACTGGAGATGCACAACAAGCTGCTGAGGATAGCATGATTGGATCAGGGTTGGATGTAAGTGCCACGATCCTAAAGGTTGCTCATCATGGAAGTCGAAATGGCTCCCCATTAGAATTTCTGACTGCAGTACATCCACAAATCGCTATTTACTCTGCTGGATTGGGCAATGATTATGGGCATCCCCATCCAGAAACAATTGCTGCTCTAAAATCTATTGGTGCTGTAATATATGGCACGGATGTCAATGGTACCGTTATTGTTACAACAGATGGAAATGAATATTCAATCGAAACCACGAAGTTGACACCAACGCAACTGCCATCAATTATCGTACAGCCAACTTCCGAACAACCTACGAAATTATTTATCAATGTAGTCTCTTTGACCAGTCCGATTACGGCAGGGGGAATTGCAAAATTGACAATAAATACTTTCCCAGGGGCGGCTTGCACAATCACTGTATACTATAAATCAGGAGCAAGTCAGGCTGCTGGCCTTGGGCCTCAGACAGCTAATAGCAACGGAGATGTTACTTGGTCTTGGAAAGTTGGTTCAAGGACAACCCCTGGCACATGGCGTATTGTGGTTACAGCCAAACTAAACGAACAATCCATATCAACGGAAATACCATTTGAGGTGAGGTAATGAAAACAAAAGCTGTGATCGACCGTTTTGAAGGTGACAAAGCAGTTCTTCTTGTGGGTGAGGAAGAAGATAAGCTAATTGTTCCCCGAGCTTCTTTGCCTCCTGGAGCAAAGGAAGGGCAATGGCTGCAAGTCGATGTCGAGGATGATAGGATTCTAGCTGTTGCTCTCGATGAGGATGAGACAAAAAAGGCTGAGGAAAGGATTGCGGAGAAACTGGCTCGTTTGAGGGGAGGTCAATAGTATTAATGTGTAGACTAGATGTGTTTGTTTAATTTCGATTTGGTTATTACGGTTGCCTATTCAGCGTTCTTGGTTTAAAGATTGGTAGAATGATATAACCAATCGGCTTTATTCACTATACAGGTGGATAGATGACCAGAGGATTGTCAGACTTACAGTAGTGGATTCTTGACCATGCATACATCAGAAGACTGGAGGCCGAGGCTGAAGGTACATTTTTGTCTGATTGATATGGATGTGATCTACTGGCAGCCCATATTCTGGATAGATATTTCGACTGTAAGAACTCGGGCATTTATTACTATAGAGCCTACGGAGGACTTAACTTTGATTAAGAGACGATTGGCAGGAGTGAATAAAACCCCATAGGATAAACACTATCTAAGACCTTCAAGAGGCTACAGGATAGAGGTCTTGTTATACCACCTCAATGTATCAAGTATGTCTCATGGAGTGGTATTAATTTCACAGGAGAAGGTATTAATAAAGCATGGAATCTAATCATAAAATACTAGGATATTGCATTGTCATGCTAATATCCACAGCCCTTCCTATTGTCTACCTCAATTTCCTTCAGGAAGGGCTATGGGTTGCACAACTTTTCTATTCGAATTATTGATTCATTTTGTACGTATTGCTTTCTATATATTTGATTAAATCCTCGGGACGGACACGCCGCGCTTTTCCGATCCTGACCGTAGGGATTTCTCCTCTTTGCATCAGAGTATATGCCATCGCGCGACTTATCTTCAATATTTCAGCCAAGTCCTTTGCTTTGAGGAGTGTGCTAATTCTCAAGACATTATCCTGAAACTCCTTATCCTTGTACATTTTGATTGATCTTTACCCGAAAAAATGGACACAATTAATGTCCAGATGAAGTTTCAAATTCCGCTGGGCTTAGATAATCCAGCGACGAATGTAGTCTTTGGAGGTTATACCATCCTTCGAGATATTCGAAAATGGTTCTCCGTGCTTCAACCCGAGTTGTGAATTGTCCTATCACACATTCAGTCTTCAACGTCGCAAAAAAGCTTTCCATCGCTGCATTGTCGTAAACCTCTCCAGTTCTGTTCATGCTGATTTGACATCCCATTTCTGCCAGCATTTGTTGATAAGCTGTACCCGTGAATTGACTACCTTGATCCGAGTGATGCAATAAAGCACTTCGTGGTCGGCGTGTGGTCCAGGCCATGTGCAGAGCATTGGTGGCTAAGGCACTGTCGATTTTATCTGACATAGCCCACCCCACCACCTTGCGTGAGAACAAATCCATCACTGAAGCCAGGTACAACCACCCTTCAGCTGTGTCGATATAGGTAATGTCCGTAACCCACTTCTGGTTCGGTCGATCAGCCGTAAAGTCACGCTTGAGAAGATTGGGTGCCGGGATGACCCCAGGCTGCCGTTGAGTAGTCACTGGGAAGCGCCGATGCCTTCTTCGAGCTACAATCCCATGCATGGTCATCAGCCGAGCTACTCGATTATGCCCGCACTGATACCCTCTTCGATGTAAGGAAGCACATATTCGTGGACTGCCATAGGTCTTGCGACTGGATTGAAAGATCCTCTTGATCATCTCTAGTAAGGCCTGGTTGGATTGTTCCCGTTTACTGGGCGGGCGTTTACTCCAGGCATAATACCCACTGCGGGTCACCGAGAGCACCTTGCACATCCGTTTCACCGAGAACACGCTTTCACGACCTGATATGAAGGCATACTTCATCCGTTTTTTCGGGAGAAAATGTTGAGTGCTTTTTTTAGGATCTCTCTTTCCTCCTCAACTGCCGATAATTCCCGCTGCAGTCTGCGGATCTCCGCTTTGGCTTCCTCCAAATCACTTGGTCCAATCCTGGCTTCCTGGGTTCCATTCTGGATGATCTGATACCGAGCTCGCCATTTTCCCAATAGCCCCGGTGTGATGCCCAGTTCTCGTTCTATCTGCCCAGCATTCTTCCCACTGTGCTTTAGCATCTCCAGCGCTTCGACCTTGAATTCTTTTGGATAGGTCCGATATTTCTTGTCTTCCATGCCTTTACTCCTGTCATTTAGTGTACTCCATCGCGACATTTTTCGTGTCCACTAAATCGGGTAAGGTCCATAATAATAAAATAATCAATGTCATGATTTTAGTTTCATGGACATTGATTATTTTAGTAATCTAAAAAGAATGATATTCGGGAGGCTTTATTTACTCAAAGAAAAAAGAATTTATGCTAAGGCAGTAATATTTCCCTTCGGGAATTTGACGATTTCTACCGAGCCACGGTTCATTATTTGAATATCATATTCTTCTTCATGAACTTCCTCTACTGTCACTTCTAATTTAGCCTGAAGTTCATCCCCATTTAATGGCTGTTGTTCTATCGTGATATCTTTCCTGGGAACCCAAGCGACTTTACTAGGTATATCAACGAGATTCCTTAATACCACAAAAACATATTCCGCATTACCAATACTGGCTCTGTTTAATATACACGGAATACTAACCTTTTCGGCAGTATTCCTAAGATCATGTTTATTTATCATA
>JBGQAS010000213.1:0-4396 GCA_041494435.1 Anaerolineaceae bacterium
GGCAGCGTCCCCCTTTCTGCCATGCTGTTATCAGAAAGGTTAAATGGGACGCAGTATCCGATCCTGGCGGAGTTGTTTAAAGAAGAGAACACTGCCTTTGGGCATGGTTTCTTCGGCTGCTTCCTGCCAGGCTAACACACCCAGGGAATGAGGGGAATGTTGGGCATAACCCAGGCTTCGCCAAAGCTTGTCGGTGATGGCCATGTCCGGGGTGACGAAAATCAATGAAGCTTCACATTGCAGGTCTTTGGAAGCTTGCTCCATTTCGCTGATCAGAACGGGCAAGGCTTTTTCCAGTGGGAAAGCGGGGTTGAGAATGATATCGGTGGCACGAGTCACCAGGTTTTCCACCTGCCAGCCCAATACGCCTACTGCCTGTTCTCCTACATATAAAATCAAATACGCTTTTTCGCCCAAAGCTGCCATGATGTCGGAGCGGGAAATCTTGTGACCTTCAGGATTGAACTGGGTCATCAGGGTTGCAATTTCCTGGGCATCGCGCGGACCACCACGCTTGATCTTGATCTCACCTTCAGGCAGCTTCACCGGAGGCGTGGGACGGATCTCGGCATGTGTCTCTTCCACAGAAACATATTTCTTCCAGGAAGCCACCACCTGGCGCCAGGTATCTTCAAAGGTGGAAATGTTCTTGATCACCACTTGGGCACCCGAGATCTTATCTTCCTGGGAAGATTGAGCTTCAATTCGCTGCCGGGCTTCTTCCGGATCCATCCCCCGGCCTTTTACCAGGCGAGTCTGTTGCTGTTCAGGGAAGGAATATACAGCCCAAACGGAATCACAATCTTCCGCCAAGCCACTCTCGATTAACTTGATGGCTTCGATCACGATCACTTGCTGGGTGGAATGCTCGATGATACGGCTGATGGCGAGCGTCACCATGGGATGGACGATCTTTTCGAGGCTTTCCAAGGCATTAGGGTCTGTGAACACCACTTTGCCCAGCTTTGCCCGGTCAATTTCTTTATCCGGTCCCAAGATCCACTTGCCAAAGGTATCCACGACCGGTTTGTAACCCGGGGAATCTTTCATCATGGCTCGATGAGAAAGCTTATCCGCATCAATGCCATAAGCGCCCAAGTGTTCCAACATCTTACGGATAACAGATTTACCCGAGGCGATGTTCCCGGTCAGACCGATGACATATTTACCGCGCCATTTGCTCATATTAATTCACAGATTGTTAAGATACTACCATTTTAGCGGTGGTGGAGGAGAATGTCAAAGATGATGAAGCCCGATGAACAGGGCGGGCTGTGTTTTTTTGCTCCTGCCCTGCCCATTATAGCAAAATTACAATTCCTGTTTTCGAAATACGAGCCAGGCTCCCAAAAGACTGGCAAGGATGATCCCTACACTGATCAGCAGAGCCGGCCAATATGCCGTATGGGCGCCGGTCATCAGTTCAGCGCCCCATTGGACTAGCTGATCGGGGAGTTTGTCTTTCAAAGGAGGAAAAGAACCCAACACAGCTAGAATCAGCAAAGCTCCAAAACCTATGCCCGCTGCAGCAGCCTGAGATTTAACCAATGTGCTGGCGAACAAGGTGATGGCAACATAGACCAAGGCATCCAGGAGCATGAATCCATTCAACGCCAGGAAGGAGCCGATTTCCAATGGTTGGAACAGGTAAAGGGTATAGTAGTAATCCGCAATCGCAGCAGCCAGGAGTGATATTCCAAAAGTGAAAACCAGTGCAAGGAACTTTGCCAGGATGAAGGTGCTGCGAGAGAGCGGCTTCACCAGCATCAAGGCAGCGGTACCTTTATCCTTTTCTACAACCACCGAACCCATGGTTACCAACAAGGCAAGGATCACCATAAACTGGTTCACGTTCTTAATATATTGACCGATCGCATCGGTGACGGTCGGAGGTGGGATGAGAGCGGAATAAGGCGCCATGGAGGGGATCGAATTGAATATCTCACCGATGAATTTCGCCGTCAGGGGGGAAAGCATTCCCCACACCAAGAGGACGATAAAAACAATCAGGAAGCGACGGGTGCGGAACTGTTCCATGATCTCTTTACGCAACTGGGTCATGAAGGTCATTCTGCACCTCCTTTGCCGGTAATCACCTGCAGGAAGATATCCTCAAGGGTGGGCGTAACGACCTCGAAGCGTTGCACGGGCAAACCGGTGGTATTCAGGGCATGGAAGAGTTCCTTGCGTGCTTTTTCCAGGTCCTTCACGGTCAGGCGAGCTTTCATCCCCTCCACCTGGATGTTCTTGACCCAGGAGAGATTGCTCAGGGATTTCAGCCAGTTCTCCAAATCCTTTTCGTGCCCGGCAATCACTTCCACCTCGATGGCAGGAATTGTGAAGCGCCTCATCAATTCCGATTGCGGAGCCTCAACGATCATTTTGCCTTTATCGATGATGCCGATGCTATCGCAAACCCTTTCCACGTCTGCAAGGATATGAGTGGACATAAACACCGTGCATTTTCCGCGCAGGCTGGCAATCAAGTCCAGAACTTCCTTGCGCCCGGTAGGGTCCAGGGCAGAGACTGGTTCATCCAGAAAGAGGACCTCGGGTTGATTAACAAGAGCCTGAGCGATACCGAGACGCTGGCGCATCCCTCGGGAATAACCACCGATTCTGCGTTTCGCAGCGTCAGCCAAGCCTACCAGCTCAAGAAGTTCCTTCACCCGCTTGGTTCTTTCTACAGTCGGGATATGGAAAATGCGAGCCGTGTAGTCTATGAATTCGAAACCGGTCATCCAGCGATAAAATGCCGGCTCTTCGGGGAGATAGCCGATAATGCGGGCAATCTTCCGCGACTGGCGGGCATCCACACCTGATACGGTCGCCATCCCAGAGGTGGGACGTGAAAGCCCTGTGAGCAAACGGATAGTGGTGGTTTTGCCAGCACCGTTGGGACCCAAAAAGCCAAAAATCGTTCCGGGTTGGACGGTGAGGGATAACCCATCGAGGGCATGCACCGGGCCATAGAATTTTTTCAAATCGCGGGTGATGATGGCCGTCATTCTTCCCTTCCAATGATGAGATAAGCAATGGGACCCAGCAAGTTGATTACAACCACGATCACGATCCACATCCATTTGGGACCCCTGGTCTTGGGGCGACGAATCACATCCACCAGGCAGTAGATCATCAGGCCCAATTCCAACACCAGAACCGGGATGAGGAGTGGTAAATACTTTTGGATGATTTCGAAACCGTTCAATGCGTTCATGAAAACCTCCGCAATTGTATAATCAATCTAATGGATTATAGACCCGAAGAGGTAGAGCATGAGCGAAAAACCCTGCTTTGACATTCTGCAGCTGCTGGCAAGACCAGCCGCAGGTAAAAGTGAAATTATCCATTACCTCAAAGGGGTACCGCCCGAGGAACGATTGAAACGTTTCCACGTTGGAACCCTGGTGGAAATTGATGATTTCCCCATGCTATGGGAATGGTTCGAGGAAGATGAAATCCTGGCAAAAATGGGCAAACCTCGACTGCACACCGATAAACAGCAGAACTTCCTGCACAAATACCTGTGGGACGTTCTTATAGAACGGATCGACCTGGAATACCAAAAGAAGCTCCGCGACCTGCCCGAGTTCCATCCCTATACCACCTTCCTGGTGGAATTTTCACGCGGCAGCGAACACGGAGGATATGCGAGCGCTTTCAAGCATCTCAGCAAAGATTTCGCCAAGCAAGCTGCGATCCTTTATGTGGATGTGCCTTTTAAGGAATCGTTACGCAAGAACCGGGCACGCTTCAATCCCGATAAGCCCGACAGCATCCTGCAACATGCGTTGAGCGATGAGAAACTGACCCTTTTGTACAAGGAAGTGGATTGGGAGAAAATCATCAAGGGAGACGACAAGTACATTTCCATTCAAGGGGTGCAGGTGCCCTACGTGGTACTGGATAACCGGAAAGACCTGACGACACGCCCCGGAAAAGAACTTGAATCCGCACTCGAGGAAAGATTGGGAACCCTCTGGGACAACTTACAACACAAACCAGCCGACCCGGACTGATTGACGCTAAATGCGAGCGATGATAAAATCGCCTTCGCTATGGGCGCGTAGCTCAATGGTAGAGCAGTGGCCTTTTAAGCCATTGGTTAAGGGTTCGAGCCCCTTCGCGCTCACAAGAGACTCCTGAGAAGGAGTTTTTTGTTTAATAGGCATCCGAACATATACCTTTTTCTCGAGAATTACGAGAATTTTTAAAGATGAACATGTTGACCTAGAGCAGTTAAATTTAAATCTATCAATGACGATATAAATCGATTTATTAAGCATGGCATATGGACAGCCTGAGGAATATCTTCTAGAATTGACCTTCGTGAGCCCAGGCTCCGGAATTGGAAAAACCAAATGTCCCTCGAAAACCGCGTTGATTCATTAACCCC
>JBGQAS010000215.1:0-4366 GCA_041494435.1 Anaerolineaceae bacterium
ATAAATATCACCAACGGAAAAGTCAATGTGAAATATATTCCGACCTTGATCTCTCAAAATGAAATCCGTAAAGCTATTGCTGCCATGGGTTTCAAAGTACTGGTCTTGGGTGAAGAAGGCGAAGATGTGGAAGCAAAAGCCCGTGAAGCGGAGATTTCGCATCAGAGACGATTATTCATCATTGCCCTGATCTTTACAGTCCCATTATTCTTGCTCTCCATGGCAAATGATTTCAATTTGCTTCCCATGAGTATTGGACATCAACCCTGGTTGAATTGGGTTATGTTTGTTCTTGCAACGCCCGTTCAATTCTATGTGGGTAAACAATACTACGTTGGGGCTTATAAATCCCTCCGGGGTGGTTCGGCCAACATGGATGTATTAATCGCACTGGGATCTTCCGTAGCGTATTTCTACTCCATTGTCGTCAGTCTGGGTTTGATCCCTGGGCACGTTTATTTTGAAACCGCTGCCGTGATTATCACCTTGATTCTCCTGGGAAAATTTCTCGAGGCGCGTGCCAAAGGAAAAACGAGTGAAGCAATTAAGAAGCTTTTGAACCTGAAGGCAAAAAGTGCTCATATCCTTATCGGTGGCAAAGAAACTGAAATTCCAGTCGATGATGTCAAAGTTGGTGATATCATCGTTGTCCGGCCTGGGGAAAAAATCCCCGTGGATGGCAGCATCATTGATGGTAAAACCTCTGTCGATGAATCCATGATCACAGGTGAATCCATGCCGATTGAAAAAGGGCAGGGAGACCCTGTGGTCGGAGCCACTATGAATAAGCAGGGTTTTATCAAGTTCGAAGCGACTCGCGTGGGAAAGCAGACTGCCCTGGCACAGATCGTTCGGTTGGTGGAAGAAGCCCAGGGGAGTAAGGCACCTATTCAAAAACTTGCGGATCAAATATCTGCTGTCTTTGTTCCCGTGGTGATTGGGATAGCCGCAGTCACCTTCTTGATTTGGTTTTTCCTGGTTCCTGCAGCGGCAGGAGTTAATCCTTTCACTCGGGCATTGATTAACATGGTTGCAGTGCTTGTCATTGCTTGCCCGTGCGCTATGGGATTGGCTACTCCGACTGCCATCATGGTGGGGACTGGCAAGGGTGCAGAGCATGGAATTCTACTCCGCTCTGGTGATGCTTTGGAACGAACGGGAAGGATCAAGACGATCATCTTTGATAAAACAGGGACCATCACTCGTGGAATTCCCTTTGTTACGGATATTATTCCTATTGGAGCTGACACCACAAAATCCGATCTGATCCTGTTGGCTGCAAGCCTGGAAAAAGGCAGTGAACACCCGGTTGGAGAAGCTATTCTCGCTGAAGCCGGGAATATGGGCATCAAACTAGCCGAACCGGAAGGATTTTCAGCCATTCCCGGGTCAGGTGTCCGCGGGATGGTGGATAATCATGAAATCATTGTGGGTAACTCGAGATTGTTGAACAAGGAACAGCAGGAAAATGCCGAATTAACCTCCATCATCACACAAATCCAATCCCAAGCGAAAACAGTAGTGATCGTGATAGTAGATGGGGTGGCAAAAGGTGTGATCGGGGTTGCAGACCAGGTGAAGGATGGTTCTAAAGATTCGATCGCAAACCTCCAGAAGAAGGGTATACGCGTGGTCATGATGACCGGTGACAACTTGAAAACTGCCCAGGCAATCGGACAGCAGGTCGGTATCACCGATATCCTGGCGGAAGTTCCCCCGGATGGAAAGGTAGCCGCGATCAAGGATCTGCAGCAGAAATCAGGCATTATCGGTATGGTTGGTGATGGAATCAATGATGCTCCTGCCTTGGCACAGGCAGATGTTGGAATGGCGATTGGGACGGGAACGGATGTGGCAGTAGCTGCAGCGCCGATCACTTTAATGAGTGGCAACTTGGAAAGTGTCGTCAAAGCTGTTGAGCTTTCGAAAAAAACCTTGAGGACAATAAATCAAAACCTATTCTGGGCATTCTTCTATAACGTTATTCTCATCCCGGTAGCAGCATTGGGATTCTTGAACCCCATGATTGCTGCAGGAGCTATGGCATTCAGCAGCGTTTTCGTGGTTACGAATAGTCTGAGATTGAAGAAAATCAAGCTGTAAGTTCACAGGAGACCTTTGCGGTTTGTAAATAACCGGATGGTAAAATTAGAAAAATCTTTGATGAGGGAAAAAAGTGGACGAACTTCAAATCAAAGCTATCAATACAATACGGTTTTTATCCGCTGACGGAGTTCAAAAAGCCAATTCAGGTCATCCAGGTCTCCCCATGGGGGCAGCTGCGATGGCGTATGCCTTATGGACACGCCATTTGCGATTTAATCCCAAGAATCCCGGATGGGTGGATCGGGACAGGTTTATCCTTTCGGGTGGACATGGATCGATGCTGCTTTACAGCCTTCTCCATCTCACGGGTTATGACCTTTCCCTCGATGAATTAAAAAACTTTCGCCAATTAGGCAGCAAAACACCGGGGCACCCGGAATATGGGTTAACCCCTGGGGTGGAAACCACCACAGGTCCCTTGGGGCAAGGTTTTGCTAACGGCGTTGGAATGGCAATAGCAGAAGCTCATCTGGCTGCTCTCTTCAATAAACCCGATCTCAAGATTGTCGATCATCGCATCTATGCCATTGTCACCGATGGCGATCTGATGGAAGGTATTTCATCCGAGGCTGCATCGCTCGCAGGACATCTTGGATTGGGCAATTTGATCTACCTGTATGATGACAACCACATTTCCATTGATGGATCCACAAATCTGGCATTCACCGAAGATCGAGGGAAACGGTTTGAAGCTTACGGATGGCATGTTCAGCATATCGAGGATGGTAATGATGTGGATGCCATCGATTTGGCGATCCAGAAAGCAAAAGAGGATCCAAGACCATCCATCATCATGTGTCGCACTCACATTGGTTTTGGCTTGCCTACTCGGCAGGACACTGCCAAAGCTCATGGTGAACCTCCAGGTCAGGAAGAATTGGATCTAGCCAAGAAAAACCTGAATTGGCCTGTCGAACCCAAGTTTTATATTCCTGATGATGTTTTGGATTATTTCAGGCAATTTGTTACCAAAGGTGAAAAGCTGCAGCAGGATTGGAAAAAAGAGTATTTATCTTATAACAAAGCGTTTCCCGATTTGGCAAAGGAATTTGATAGAAGGATGACGGGAAAACTTCCTTCAGGTTGGGAAGTTGACTTACCTATTTTCCCTGCCGACGAAAAAGGGATGGCTACCCGGGTCGCCTCAGGGAAAGCCATCAATGCCCTGGCTGGTAAAATTCCTGAATTGCTGGGCGGTTCTGCTGACTTAACTCCTTCCACATTAACCTACATAATGAGCAGTGGAGATTTTGAAAAGGGGCAATATTCCAATCGGAATTTCCATTTTGGGGTCAGAGAACATGCCATGGGAGGGATCATCAATGGCATGGCAGTCCATAGAGGATTAATCCCGTTTGGAGCAACTTTCCTTGTCTTTTCCGATTACATGCGCCCATCTGTCCGATTATCCGCATTTTCTTCATTTCCAAGCATTTGGGTATGGACTCACGACAGCATTGGGCTGGGGGAAGATGGACCTACGCATGAACCTATTGAACAACTGACCGCTCTTCGCGCAATCCCTAACCTAAGCGTGGTTCGTCCTGCGGATGCCAATGAAACCATCGAAGCGTGGAAGTACGCGATAAGTCATCGCAATGGACCCGTTGGGTTGTTATTTTCGCGACAGGCAGTTCCTACATTGGATCGGAATCAATTTGCAAGTGCATCCGGCTTACAAAAGGGAGCCTATATCCTCGCGGACCTTGGAAAAAAGAAACCCGAGATCATCTTCATGGCGTCTGGTACGGAGGTCTCCTTGATCATTACAGCCGGTCTGCAATTGGCATCGGAAGGGATTGGAGTTCGATTGGTATCCTTCCCATCCTGGGGTCTCTTTGAAGCCATGGACCAGGATTATCGAGATTCGGTCTTACCGCCGAAAGTTACCAATCGGATAGCCATGGAAGCGGGGGTTGAGTTGGGTTGGGAGAAATGGGTTCTGCCAGCTGGAAAAGTGATTTGTATGCATGGTTATGGGGCTTCTGCACCTTATAAAGACCTTTACAAGCATTTTGGTTTCACACCAGAAGCCATTTGTGCAGAAGCAAGGAAGATGTTGAAAATTCAGGAGTAATATGAAAATTGCATTCGCTTGTGACCATGGGGGTTTTCCCCTGAAAGAAGATATCCTGGACGCCATCCGTTGTGCAGGGCATGAGCCTATCGATTTGGGTACGAATGATGATACTCCTGTAGATTATCCCGATTATGTTGAAAAAGCTTGTCGCTTGGTACAACAGAAAAAAGCAGATCGCGC
>JBGQAS010000439.1:0-2178 GCA_041494435.1 Anaerolineaceae bacterium
TCAGTAATTTGAATTATCCAATAAACGAAAGGCGACCTTTTCGGGTCGCCTTTTTCTTTTTATCAATCTGAATCTGGACAACTATTTCAACAAGTACAGGATTCCGATGGTGGCTGGGCCGCAATGACTGGCAATGGTCGCACCCGCAACTGTGATGAAGATCTCCTCGATGGTTGCCGATAATTCCGAACTGATCCCGATGTAGATTCCATGGTCCACCGGTGAGAAGAAGGTGTTGAACTCCATCAGGGAAGGCGCAGAAGTTTTGGGCAATTCCCCGGTTTTTGCCACCTTCTGGAATAGTTCTTCAATGGAAATATTCTCCCATCGTGGAAAGTTTGGTTGTCGATAAATACATTTAAAGGCAAAATGGAGATCTGGTGTTTCTTTAGCAAATCCCGGTTCAAATCAGAGCAGCTGTCACTGAGGATCTGGATCATTTTTCACCTGGTTTCGAGGATTGGGTGGCTGGATTATAACAACAATTCGGGTTGCATTAGAATCTGACTTGAGCGAAAATCTGTTGGATGGGTGACCGAGTCGCTATTTTCATCTTTGATTTGGATGGCGTATTGATTGAATGCAATGGGTATATCCGAGCATTCATCGAGACAGTGAAAACCATCGCTCAGCGGATGGGTTTAGAGGAATACGCTCCCGAAACATCCAGCCATGCCTTGTTTGGATCCGGCGGGGTCAGCAGTGAATGGGACATGGCAGCCATTTGGTTGGCAGTTCTCGTGGAAGAAATCGCCAAGCATTTCGGAACTAAAGAACTCCCTGATAACTTGAAGGATTTGTGGGAAAAGAAATTGCAATTCCATCTGGACAGACGACCGGATTTTGAATCCTTGATCATCGGTTTGAAGAGAATTTCCATTCCAGGTAAATCGATTGCCGAATCTGTTTGCCAGGCTGCCCAGGAAGGTTCTCGTTTATTTGAACATTCGAAGAATCACCCGTTGTTCAAAGAACTCTTGCTAACCACACGGGATGTTCGTCACAACCTGGCGAGCAGCATCTTTGAATCTATTGTTGTCGGCAGTGAAGCTTATTCCAAAATTACTCATCAACCATCTTTCGTGAATTCCATCTCATATCTGGAAAAGTACGACAAGCCCTTGATCACGGAAATGACGCGCGATCATTTGATAGAGGTTTCAAAGGGACAGCTATCGTTGGCGATTTGCACTTCACGCCCATCGCTTGCTCCAGCAGGAATGAAAGATAAATCCCAGGATTTCTTCCCTGAAGCAGAAATCGGGATCAAAATGACACATATGGAAGGCGTACCTTTCTTTGGCTGGGGAGGGGTTCAAGCCCTTGCTGGGCAATACAATGAAGAACCGGATAACTTGCTCAAACCCCAACCTGTACAGATGCTCGCCAGCCTTGCTGCCGCATTGGGTAATGATGCCAAAGAGTCGTTGATCTGGGCGTATCATTTGTGGAAGCATGACCAGCGAGTAAGAAGAATTCCTTTCTCTGTCGATAGTTTGAAGAAATCCCTTTCTCATGAGATTTCTCTTCACATTTTCGAGGATCTGACGACTGGACTGCAGGCTGGTGCAAAAGCCAGCAAGATCTTAGTAAATGCTGGTCACCGTGTTGATTTGCATTTATGGGGTATTTCCAGCCACAAGGAAAAAGTCGTTGCGTTGAAGAAGGAAAGCGCGAAGGTGTTCTCCCATGTCGATCAGGCAGTGGAACAAGCGTTGAAAATTGAAAATATCACTTGAATGAAGCAAAGGAATTCATGATGGAACTATCTGACAAAGATGTCTTGTTCGGAATTGACTATTACCCGGAGCAATGGCCGCCTGAGTTGTGGATGTCCGATGCGCAACGGATGGCGGAAATGGGCATTCGTGCAGTGCGCATGATGGAACTTGCCTGGGCAGTGATCGAACCTGAAGAGGGTAAATTCGATTTTTCGATTTTCGATAAAGCCATCGATCTCTTTGCCATATATCATATCCAGACTGTTTTGGGCACGCCAACGGCTGCCATCCCCGCCTGGTTGTGGGAGAAGGACCCGGAGATATTGCAGATCCATCCCAGCGGTATCCAAAAGCAATTTGGAACCCGCCGGGAAGCTTGTTTCAATAATCCGACCTATCTGGCAGCTTGTATACTCGTTGTGGATGAGATTGGCCGGCATTTCGGTAAAAATCCCAA